>JAERMN010000520.1 GCA_016844625.1 Deltaproteobacteria bacterium | reverse complement strand
GATCGGTTAACATCTCTTCCCACTGCGCGATCCAACCTGAAGTTCGCGCGATGGCGAACAACACCGGAAACATATCCATCGGCAGTCCCATCGACTGGTAGATCAAGCCCGAATAGAAATCGACGTTGGGATAAAGCTTGCGCTTAATGAAGTAATCGTCCGACAGCGCAATACGCTCGATCTCCAGCGCGATATCGAGCAGCGGATTGCGTCCCGTCACCTCGAACACCTGATCGGCGATCTGCTTGATGATGCGCGCGCGCGGATCGTAGTTCTTGTAGACTCTATGACCGAAACCCATCAAGCGCCCCGAGCCGCCTTTAACTAATTTAATAAACTCGGGAACCTTGTCCTTGGAGCCGATCTCCATCAGCATCCGAAGCACCGCTTCGTTGGCGCCGCCGTGGAGCGGGCCATAGAGCGCCGCTGCCGCCGCGGCAATTGAAGAGTAGGGATCGACCTGCGAACTGCCTACGCCGCGCATGGCGTTGGTGCCACAGTTCTGCTCATGATCGGCGTGCAAAATGAAAAGCACGTCCAAGGCCTTTTCCAACACGGGATTGGGCTGGTACTTGAGCTCGGTCATTTTGAACAGCATGTTCAAGAAATTTCCCGTGTAGCTCAGATCGTTGTCGGGATAAGCGTACGGCAGCCCCAAGCTATGACGATAAGCGAAGGCCGCCAACGTCGGCATCTTGCCGATCAGCCGATAGGTTTGATCCTTCCGTGACTGAGGATCGAAGATTTTCTTTGCGCCAGGATAAAAAGTCGATAGCGCGCCCGCGGCGCTGATGAGCATGCCCATGGGATGGGCATCGTAGTGGAAACGATCGATCAATTTCCTGATGTTTTCGTGAACGATGGAGTGAATGGTGACGTTGCGGCTCCAATCTTCAAGCTGGGATTGGGTTGGTAGTTCGCCGTAGAGAATCAAATAGGCGGTCTCCAAGTAGGTGCTTTTCTCCGCGAGCTGCTCGATCGGGTAGCCGCGGTAGCGCAGGATGCCTTTGTCACCGTCGATATAGGTGATCCGACTTTGGCACGAAGCCGTGTTCATGAAGCCGGGGTCGTAACTGACGATCCCATCGTCCTCGGTGAGTTTGATTTGGAACAAATCGGTCGCCTTGATGGCGCCGTTTTTGATCGGTATCTCGTACTGCTTGCCGGTCCGGTTGTCGATTATGGTTAAGGTCTCTGAAGCCATGGTATCTACCTTTCGCTACTGCGCTTCTGCACTTTTCAATTTTTCTTTTTAGACCATCCCCTTGCTCCGGTCAACTGCGCGCTCAATCGAGGCCCGGTGCGAGGCGCCATTCGATCTGCCAACCGGCGCCGGCTTTACTGCAACACAGCATCGCCGCTGGCGTGAATTCGACCGATGCGGCGCCCCCGACCAACAAAGCCGCAAGCCGATTCATGTATGGCAAATGGCCAACCCACATGACCGGCTCGTCAATTGATGCCAATTCCGCTTTGCCGAGCTCCGGATCGTCCTCCGGCAACAAGCCGGCGATATGCCGCACGCCTTGCCGTGGCTTCAAATAGCTCGCCAAAATCTCCGCGGTTTCACGGGCGCGGCGAATGCCGGAATGACAAATCTCTCCGACTTGAACGTCTCGGCTAACTGCCAACTGCCCTAGCGCGGCAAGTTCTTCCCGGCCGCGTTGCGACAGCGGCCGCTCAGGATCGACGTGCGCCGACAGCGCATCGCCATGACGGACTAAATAGCAGCGCACGACCAGCCATACCCCCTCACTTCTGATAAACGCGGCCGCTTCGCCGCCGGGGTATTAACCCCGGCGCTAATTAAAATATCGCAACGGGGATGCTCGCCCCCTTTGGAAACCCCATTTAGCGGTTCCACGCTGCCAGCAGCGTGGTCACCGACAAATATTAAGAATCTCGGATATTCACCAGCGCGTCGGGTCTGGTCACAGCGGCGCACATGAATAGCGGTTTGGCAGCTGTTTAAGCGAATATCCGCGTGAAAATGTTGTTGCAAATTGACCTTGTTCATATAGTATGCCGACCAGCGATTTGCAATCCTCTCGACCCGAACTGCCACCGTGATTCAATTTTGTCAAGTCAACAAATGGTTCGGTTCGCTGCATGTCTTGCAAGACATCAATCTCACCATCGACGCTGGCAATGTCGTGGTGGTTTGCGGTCCGAGCGGCAGTGGCAAGAGCACTCTGATTCGCTGCATCAATCGCTTGGAAACGATCCAGTCCGGCGACATCATCGTCGACGGCCTGTCGCTCGCCGATGCCAATCTCGACGCCGCCAAGCTACGCGCCAATGTCGGCATGGTGTTTCAGTCGTTTAATCTCTACCCGCATATGACCGTGACGCAAAATATCACCCTCGCGCCGATGAAAGTTAAAGGCCTCGACAAAGCCACGGCGGAAAAAATCGCCAGCGACCTTCTGGAACGCGTCGGCATTCCCGACAAGGCGAGCGCTTATCCGGCCAATCTGTCGGGCGGTCAGCAGCAGCGCGTCGCCATCGCCCGCGCCCTGGCGATGAAACCGAAAATTATGCTCTTCGACGAGCCGACCTCGGCGCTCGACCCAGAAATGATCAATGAAGTTTTGGAAGTCATGACCGACCTCGCCCGTGACGGCATGACCATGGCCGTGGTGACGCACGAGATGGGCTTTGCCCGGCGCGTCGCCCATCGTGTCATCTTCATGGACCAGGGACAAATTATTGAAGCGAGTGAGCCGGAAAAGTTCTTCGCCGCGCCGGAATCGCCGAGAGCCAAACAATTTCTGAGCAAGATACTGTCACACTGAGGAGAACTCCATGAAACGATGCTTCATCGCAGTCTGCGTCATCGCGTTGATCACGAGCTTCGGCAGTTTCGCCAATGCGCAAAGCACCCTAGAAAAAATCGACAAGAGCGGCACGTTAATTATCGGCACGCGCACCGGCTCGCCGCCGTTCGCTTATGTGAATAAGAACAATGAATGGGTCGGCTTCTCCATCGATCTGGTCGAGCAGGCGATTCTTCCCGTGCTGAATAAGAAGCTCAACAAACAAATCAAAATCGAAAAAAAGGAATCGGCGCCGGCGACGCGCATCGCGCTGCTCACTTCCAATGCCGTCGATTTGATCGCCGAGACAACGACCGATACCCAATCACGGCGCGACCAAGTCGACTTCAGCTTGACGTTTTTCGCCACCGGCGCGCAGTTTCTCGTGCGCAAAGGCAGCCCGATCAAAGGCATCCAGAACATCGCC
>JAERMN010000519.1 GCA_016844625.1 Deltaproteobacteria bacterium | reverse complement strand
GCTTCATAAGGAACCTCGTTTTAGCAGTTGATGCAACTCACCCTCGAACAGAGCTTCGATTTCCTCGAAGCTCTCAAACTCGATCCCGGTCACAGTCCCGAGGTAATGCCGGTGATGGCGGCCATGCTGGCTGTCATAACCTAGCACTCGCCCGTTGTCCCCGGCGAAGATCGAATGATTGATGTATGCCAGGTTGTACCGAACGACATTCCCCGCTTTGTCCACCCAGGTTTCGACGGGCGCACGACACGTTTTTGATCTCACGCGGTGGCTGCGCGCTGGGCACGGACCTCCCAGAAGTCGGCGAAGCGTGCGCTTAGCTTGCAGCACCGTAACGCGATGATGGCATTGGCCCCAGAAAGTGTCCAGTGCATGCCGGCGCGCTTAAGGCGCGTGCCGATGGCGAGCTTGCAGCCTGCTTCGACGACACCGGTGGAGGTGCAAAGCCCTTGGGCGCGAAACTCGTGGTAGCGCATTCGGGCTCGATTGTTCTGGAGATAGTCGATGCATTGAGAAGCGGCTTGGCAGCTCTTGGCGTGCAGGGCGAGGGCGGCGATGATTTTATCGATCTCTCCGGTATCGAGTTCGTCGTGACGCTGGCGAGCCCATTGCGTGGCCAAGTCGCTGCCGGGGCTGTAGACGGCCTTGGCCACATCGCTCAGATGTTGCTTGACGTGGAAGCGATCAACGATCTGGATGGCATGGGGTAGGTATTCGTCGGCCAAGTTCCAGATCCAGGCAGCCCCATCGCCCAGCACGACTTGCCGCGCAGCGCGCTCGAAGCCGCGTCGGACGGCTTCGCGCATGACACGTTGGGCGAACCGCGAGGGGATGGTGTCGGTGTCGCGGCTGGCGGCGCTCTCGATCGCAGCCGAGTAGGTGATCGAGCCTTCATCGCGCACTGGGGTGCCTTGGGCGTCGCGCGCCTCGGCGCTCCACACGGTGCACAGTTTCACTTCGCGGGTCTTGGCGGAGCCGTCGGGCTGCTTACCTTGGCGCCCCGCCAGTTCAGCCGCACGCATTGGCACACCGGTTCCGTCCATGCCCAGATAGAGCGTGGGCGGGATCTGATCGTTGGCGATCGGTTCAAGGCGTTGGTACTCATCGGCCGCGATCTCACGACCCAAGGCTTCGGCGGTGCGTTCGACTTGCTTGGCGTTGACGCGAACCCCTGCCAACTCACCGAGCAGTTCGGCGCCCTCCTCGAAGCTCACCATGGCGCCGACCAAACCGATCATGCGCGTAAGCGCGGGCGAGAGCGCGGTGTTAACGATTCCCAGGACCCGATCGCGCGGGAAATAGCCGTGTTGGCAAGCGCTACAGTGATAGTAGGCGCGTTCAAGAGTCATCTCGCCGAGCACCGTTTGGAAGCTCTTACGGTAGCGCCCGGCATAGCGGGCAGATTGACCACACCCGCAGGGCGCGGTGGGGCCGCGGTGATCGGTATGGTCGGCATTCAGGCGCCGCGCCACCGCGTAGGCCGCCACTTTGAGCGCGTCGCGGCGCGCGGCGGTCTCGATGGCCTCGAAGTCGAGGTGCGCGGTCGCCTCCGTGCCAATCAGCGCTTCGACTTCCGCGGTGATTTGCCTTTGAAAGTCCTCGGCGAGCGCCGTTTTTTTTCCTGCGTATCCGCCCCCGGAACAGATCGAGCGTTGCAAATCTGCTCGTTGACACCGATCACGTGATCGCTGGTCGCGCGGAATTTTTTGTATTCAGCCACTTCGCGTTCGATCTTGGACAATAGCGCGCCGGGGCGCAGTTGCAGCGTCTTGGTCTTGCCGCTCACCTTGGTGGTGTAGGCATAAAAGGGACCGTGCCCCGGGTGCTCGGCGCCGGCGCAGGCGCAGTTATCCTTGCCGCAGCGGCGATAGACCTCGTTAATCGAGCCGCGGCGCATATCGCCCGTTTCGGCTAATTGCCGCAGCAACCGCGCCCGTTCCGATTCCAACTCTTCGAGTGATCTGGTCATGTTTGCACCTATCTGATTGAAGGAGGGAACACTGATAGTTATAATACTATCAGATCAGAACGCAAAAATAAAGGGCGTCCCCTCACACCGCAAAACTGTGTCGTGCACCCACCTACTTACACGCCTTGGCGCTAACGTAATCGGTGCGGGATTCATCGGCTGCCGACGATCCCCGGACGTCAATCTCGATGCTTGTTATGGTTTCCCCATTCGTGACTTGAACGATATGGGCATACTTAACGACGATTCTTGAAACGTGATTCACGTAGCAAACGATTGAAGTCTTTCGAGCGGCCCCGGATAAGCCAAGAGTTCCCAGTTTTGGCCGAGTTGGACAGGTGGCCAGGACTCAAAGGTTAGACCATGCCTAAAGCATCGACGCTGCGGCGCACATGGTGCATGCCAGCCCGGACAACGTAGAATATATCCGTAGATGCGTATTACTCCCGCGGGGGCAAGAGGGACGATATGAAATTTTCCGCCAATGAAATAGTCGATAGCGAATGCTCTCGGAATTGGTTTGACTTCTCTGAGAAACTGCGTGTTGTTGTTCCCACAACCGACGATCAATGGATCTTTCGCGCACTCGGTAAATGGAATGGTCCCAATGTCACTGTTATGTCTACCTTCGATGAGGCTTGCGAGCGGCCATCCCAGGAAAAGATCAGTCCTGAACTCCGGAAATTCTACGAGTCTTGGATGCTCCTGGAATTCAAACGAGAGGCCACAAATTACCTTCCTTACCTTCCGGAACCAAAGGATTTTCTTGCATGGCTATCAATAGCGAGGCACTATGGGATGCCCTCTAGGCTTTTGGACTTCACCTATTCCTTCCATGTTGCCGCGTACTTTGCACTTTCCGAGCGTGGTCGCAAATTCACGGAACAGCGAGATGAGGAAGAGGACGGTTGTATTCTAGCCGTCAACCTGACGTGGATGAAGAATGACTTTGAGAAGAGACTCAGAGAGAGATGGTGCCAGCAGTACAACATCGAATTTGCAAAAGCTAGCTTTCACAACCCTGAATTGATTTGGAAGTTTGGGTTCGAGGCAGCAGAAAAATACGTCGTTGCGGTCAGCCCGCTCAGACGGAATCCGCGATTGGCGATGCAACGAGGTCTTTTCTTGTTTCCGGGAAACATCGAAAAGGAATTCGACGAAAATCTGCAACAAACACTTCACAATAACGACAATGTTAAGAAGCTGATTCGACTGCGACCGCATTTACGCAGTGAGGCAATTCGCGATCTGAAACAAATGAATATTAGTTCGGTCA
>JAERMN010000518.1 GCA_016844625.1 Deltaproteobacteria bacterium | reverse complement strand
GTGGTGATCGGTTCGATGTAGGTGCGGTCGGCGAAACCCGGATCGGTCATGATCGTCGCCGGATTCGAGTTGACGAGAATGACCCGGTAGCCTTCCTCCTTGAGCGCCTTCAGCGCCTGGGTGCCGGAGTAATCGAACTCGCAGGCTTGGCCGATGATAATCGGCCCCGCGCCAATGAGAAGAACCGAATTGATGTCGGTGCGTTTGGGCATGAATCGTGACTAGCCTCGATGTTTTGCCATCATGTCGGTAAAACGTTTGAATAAATAGTTGGCGTCATGGGGTCCCGGCGACGATTCCGGATGATATTGCACGGAGAATATCGGCAGCTCGCGGTGCGCCAAACCTTCCACCGTGTTGTCGTTGAGATTTAAATGGGTCACTTCGACCGCGCCCCCAAGCGAATCGGCAGCCACCGCGAAGCCGTGGTTCTGCGCGGTGATCTCGACTTTGCGTGTGGTCAGATCCATTACCGGTTGATTGCCGCCGTGATGGCCAAATTTGAGTTTGAAAGTCTTGCCGCCGAGCGCCAGCCCCATGATCTGATGACCCAGGCAGATGCCGAAGATAGGTTTTTTGCCGATGAGTTTTTGCACGCTTTCTTTGGCGTAAGGCACGGCATCCGGATCGCCAGGACCGTTCGAAAGAAAAATTCCGTCGGGTTTGAGCGCCAGGACTTCTTCAGCCGGCATCCATGCCGGAACGACTTGAACCCGACACCCCGACTCGGCGAGATTGCGCAGAATGTTGTATTTAATACCGAAATCATAGGCGACCACGAAGAAGGAAGGAGATGTAAAACTAGCTCGACCGCGGCGCTTGCCCGCCTTGCCGCCATGGCGTTTCTTGTAACCGCCACTCAGCTCCCACATCCCTTCATTCCAGTCATAGGCTTCAGCGCAAGTAACGTTCTTAACCAAGTCTTGCCCGACGAGTCCCGGCGACGCTTTTGCTTTGGCGACAAGTTCCGCCGGATTCGAATTGATCGTTGAAATAATCCCTTCCTGGGCGCCATGATCGCGCAAGTGGCGCACCAGCGAGCGCGTATCGATGCCCTGTATGCCGACGATGCCATTTGCTTTCATGTATTCATGCAACGGCTGGGTCGCGCGCCAATTGCTCGGCTGGGCCGTGTAGTCCTTGACGATGAAGCCGCGCATGAAGGGTTTGCGCGATTCGACATCTTCCAAATTGACTCCAACATTGCCAATCTGCGGATAGGTCATCGCCACTAGCTGCCCTTCGTAAGACGGATCGGTGAGGATTTCCTGGTAACCGGTCATGCTAGTGTTGAAGACGACCTCGCCAACCGCTTCGCCAACCGCGCCAAAAGCGGCGCCTTCGAAACATTTACCGTCCGCCAGTGCCAGAATCGCTTTCATGGTTTCACCGCGCTGCCCTTTTCTCGGCGCCGGCGCTCGACGACTTCGTGCCGTCCGCCGGGCTGATGACCGAGAAGATCACCACTTGGTCATTTTCTTCCTGTTCCAGACCGCGGAGCTTCACCCGTACCCGATCTTTCTCCGAGCTGGGAATATTCTTGCCAACGTAGTTGGGTTTCACCGGCACTTCGCGATGGCCGCGATCGATCAATACCGCCAAGCGCACCGATTGCGGCCGGCCCGAACGAAATATAATGTTGAGCGCGCTCTTGACCGTGCGTCCGGTGTGGATGACGTCGTCGACCAAAATCACTTCACGGTCTTTGAGACTGAGCGGCGCGGCGTCGGGGTCGGCTGGCGCCAGGCGCTTAATCTCGTCGCCCGAGCCGTAAATTTCGATCTCTGCCAATTCGACTTTGCGCTTGCGTTGCGCTTCAATTTCCGCGCCGATTCGCTGCGCCAGCTGCGAGCCGACGCTACGCACGCCAAGAATCAGCAATCGATCCGGATCGCGGCAATCGCGCAAAATTTGCTGGCTCATCTGCGCCAACGCGGATGCGATTTCCGCGTCGCCCATGAGCGTGCGCTGTGGCCCGCTTTTAATCGGCTCATAGCCGAGCTCTTCGGCTTCCTTGATCGAATCGAAGATCGCCAGCTGATTTCCCTTCAACCAGTCGCGCATGGTGTCGGCCAGCGAATTATCATAAGAACAATAGCCTTTGTTTTTCACGTTGCCGACAAATTGCACTTTATAACGATGATCGCAGTAAGCACAGCCGAGAATCAAGGTGCCGGTCTCGCCCACTGAGAAAAGCTCGAATCGTTTGTCCGTCGACGCCGGCTCATTCACGGTCACGCAGTTGGGATTGCGGCACTGCGGTCCGAGCTTCTCCGGACTCTCATAGCCGACCGCTTTGTGCTGCGCTGCAGCGGCTTTTGCCCCGCGCCGGTCAAAAAGAAATTTTAGCAAGGCCATCCGCACCGGCACGCCGTAGGCAGCCTGTTTGAAATAAATGCCGCGCCGATCTTTGTCCAGTTCCGGCGAGAGCTCGTCGACTCGGGGCAGCGGATGCATCACCACCGTGTCTTGAAAACGCTGTTCGCGCAAAAACTCCGGACCGATGGTCGGGTAACTGCCCTTAGCCGTGCCTTCCTTTATGCGCTCTTTCTGCTTGCGCGTCATGTAAAAGGCGTCGTAGCGCAGACCGGTCGCCAGCGAATTCAAGCGCGCTTGAATCACCTGATCGACCTGGGTGAAGAGCGCTAACTGATGCGGCTGCTTGGGGGTTAAATATAATGCGTCGGTTTCCGTCATCACGGCGTTCAAGTCGTCGGACGCCATCGGCGCCAGAGCGTAATCATATTCCCGCTCCAAACGCTCGATCACATATTGCGGCAGCTCCATGCCGTTGGCCGCCAAGGTGACGACGTTGGCGCCAAAGCGCGCCAATGCGAACACCAGAGAATGAATCGTCCGGCCGTTCTTAAGATCGCCGCACACCACCACGGTCAAACCTTTGAGATTGCCCTTTTCTTGGCGCAAGGTGTAGAGATCGCAAAGCGTCTGAGTCGGATGCTCATGGCCGCCGTCGCCGGCATTGATCACCGGCACGTCGGCGTGCTCGGCCATCGCTTGCACCGCACCGTCCCAATTGTGGCGCACGACGAGAACGTCAGCGTAGGCGGAAACCACCTTCGCCGTGTCCGCCAAGGTTTCGCCTTTTGCTGCAGACGAAGATTTCATGTCCGAGCAGCTGATCACGGATCCGCCCAAGCGCTGCATCGCCGACTCGAACGACAGCCGGGTGCGCGTGCTCGGCTCGTAGAAGAGCGTCGCCATGATCTGGCCGTTGGCGGGACGTTC
>JAERMN010000517.1 GCA_016844625.1 Deltaproteobacteria bacterium | reverse complement strand
TCCTTGGCGATCCACATGGGCGCCATGGAAACCACCGGCGCGGTGTAAAACGCCGTGAGGCTAGAGGATTGGCCGGCACTCTCGTGGACCGCGCCGAGACCGGTCGAGAGGACAATTCCGATTAGCGCTAGCAGCCTAAGAAAATGAGTCATCGCGCGCCTCCTTTTGTGCTTGCGGTTTCGCGGCGCGAATCGCCGCGCGCCATCGTTCGGTGGTCAAGACAACGCCTCGCTCCCAATAGCGCAAGCCGAAGACGATGTCCACACGCCGGGTCGTTGATTAAACGTATATGCCCATTTCTGCTGAGCGACCCTGAGAGTTTGAATCTTGCGACTCTCTTGACTGCGGTGTTTTTACCCCCGCCTTTGAGACTGTGTCGCCATTGGTAAGGGATAGCAAATTTTGTCCAGGAGGAAAACTAAATTACCAAGATGACGTATCGATATGATAAATTGCCAGCGCAAGAAAAAGAAAAGGAGAAGCGATGGCTTATCGATACGGCAATCGCGAGCAGATCGGATTATTTCCACAGAGCATCGAGGACTATATAGGCCGAGAAGACCCGGTGAGAGCCTACGACGTGTTTGTCGAGAGCCTGGATTGCGCCGGTTTGGGGATCGATATCGATGGGCACCCCATAGGCAACTCGGAGTACGATCCGCGCACGATGTTGAAACTTTTGGTTTATGGCTACTCCTATGGGATCAAGGAATCGAGTAAGCTAGAGCGGGCAACCCATCACAACCTGTCCTTTATAGGGTTGATGGGGGGATTAAAACCGGAGGAACGCGATGGAGAATACCGAGAAGGATTTACAGGTGAAATTTAGCTCATGGCCAACCTAATAATCACTAACGCCATCGTCGCGCCGATGACCGAAGCGGGCAATTTTTTCAATGGCTCCGTGCGGGTTCGCGATGGCGCGATTACGGCGGTGCATCCGGGCGCGTCAGGCGAAATCGCCAAGGACGAACAGGTTGTTGACGCTTCAGGCGGCGTGCTCATGCCTGGGTTGATCAACGCCCACACACACCTTTATCAGGTCTTGCTGCGCGCGGTGTGGGAAGACTTGGAGCTGATGCCGTGGCTGAAACGCATTTACGGCTGCGCTCGTGTTTTGACCCCGGAGCATTTCTATCAAGGCAGTCTACTCGGCTGTATCGAAGCGATCCGTAGTGGCGTGACGACGGTATGCGAGCACAATTTTCTCAATCCCAGCGCCGAGTGTGCGTTCGAGACGATCCGCGCCTTGCGCGATTCCGGTTTGCGCGCGGTGTTCGCGCGCACGGTGATGGACAGCGGCGCGATCGTGCCGGACTGCACGAAAGAAAAACCGGAGCAGGCGTTTCAGCGTATCGACGCGCTGCTCGCCAAGCACAAGAACATTCCACAGCTGAGCTTCATGACCGGGCCGAACACGCCGCCGATCAACGCGACGCCTGATTTGCTGAGAGAAGTGCGCCGCTTCGCCGACGATCGATCGATCGGCATCAGCGCCCACGTGGCCGAATCGAGATCGGTCGTAGAAGTGGTGCGGCGCGAGCACGGCAAGAATGGCGTCGTCGAGTTTTTGCACCAGTTCGGCATTCCTGCCAAGAATTCGATCTTTGCCCACTCGGTGCATGTGTCGAAGGAGGAAATCCAAATTCTCCGCGAAACCGGCGCGTCGGTGTCACACAATCCGGTGAGCAACATGATGCTCGGCGACGGTGTGGCGCCGGTGGTGGAGATGTTGCGCCAAGGCGTCAATGTCGGTCTTGGCACCGACGGCGCGGCGAGCAATCATTCGCAGGATCTGTTTGATACGATGAAGGCGGCGTCGCTGTTGCAGAAAGTGCATCATCAAGATGCCGGCGTGATCAAACCCTATGACGTTCTGCGCATGGCGACGATCGGCGGCGCGCGGGCGCTGGGGCTCGATGCTATTTGCGGTACAATCGAAGTCGGCAAGCGGGCGGATTTGATTCTGGTCAATCTTGATACGGTTCATAGCCAGCCGGTGAACGACATTTTCAGCCAGATCGTCCACTGCGCCAAGGCAGCCGACGTCGAGACCGTGATTGTCGACGGCGAGATCGTCATGCGCGATCGCCGGTTGACCAAGCTCGATGACGGCAAGATACTCGCCGATGCGAAAATTGCCAATCGCGATCTAATGGCTCGAGTGAGTCTGCTGTCATTTTAGCGTGGCGCCGGGGAAGTCCACGGGACAAGTTAAATCTGCGTTAATGGCCATCACGCCGGCAATGACCGGATCGGAAAGGTTTCTCAGTCGCTTCGCTTCTTCGAAAAGACACGAGCGGCGCTAACTGTCATTTCGACCGAAGGGAGAAAACCTTCCTTGGTTTTTCCTTAGCAATTGTGAGCAGGCAATCATTGACTGAACCTGAGAGATGGGGCGTTACCTCGAATGATCTACTTGCTCCTCGCCATCTTCGGCTCTGGTGTTATCCCGGTTATCTTTCGATCCTTCGAAGGCTGGCGGGTAAATCTATTCTGGGCGATCCCGATCAATTACGTTACCTGTGTTTTGATTGGAAACTTTCTGGCGGGAAATGCTCTCGACATGCCAGCTTTGGCGTTCCCGCCATGGATCGGTTTGGCGGCGCTTCAGGGAATGCTTTTGGCCGTGAACTTTTTTTTGCTGGCGCACACGGCGCAGCGCGCCGGCGTCGCGATCGCCGCGCTGGCGAGCCGCTTGTCAGTGGCGATTCCGTCGCTGCTCGCTTTCGTGCTTTACGGCGATTCGCTAACGCCGGTGAAAATTGCCGGGCTCTTGGCGGCGTTAGTCGCGTTGTATCTTTGCACCGCGCCGGATCGAAACAGTAATGGACTTGGGTCGCGCGTGTTTCAGCTTTTGCCGATCTTGGTTTTCGCCACCTTCGGCTGCTATTTCACGATTCTCAAATACTTGCAGACTTACTATCTCAACCCGTCGAACTATCACGCCTATGTCATGTCCGGATTCGTCTTTGCGTTTATTTCGAGCATCGTGATCGGTGTCGGCAAGCGCGTGTTCGCGACTGCGGACTTTCATGTTGGCTACATTCTGGCTGGCATCGGGTTGGGCTGCATCAATTACGTCGCTGTTTACGCGCTACTCAGGGTGCTGGCTTTGAAAGGCTGGGAAAGCTCGCAGCTTTATCCGATCTATAGCGTCGGTGTCGTCGCGCTGAGCACCGTGTTGGCGTTTCTCTGCTTTCGCGAGCGGTTGTCGCGGCAAAAAATGATTGGACTGGCTTTCGGT
>JAERMN010000516.1 GCA_016844625.1 Deltaproteobacteria bacterium | reverse complement strand
ATGTCAAAGGCGACCAGCATCGCTTCGACACCGGCTTGGGTGAATTCTTCGATGACTTCGGATTCGTTCTTCCACGTCCAGGCGCGGTTCCAATATTTCGCCAGAGCCTCAACATAGGGACCTTGTGATTTGATCCACGGTTCGGTGTTGGGATAGCAGTGCAGGTCGATAATTCTCAAATCTGATCTTTCCACTGAGCAGAATTACGTGAGGCTCCTGCCAACTCTACTTCGTCCGGGTTGAACGACCACAAAGGCCCCGATGAGCTGCTCTCCTTTACGTCTCACAAGTTCCACAACGATTTGCGGAAGACTTCGCCGCACGCGGGCAGGAAAACGCATAAAGAGAACTCCCCCACTGGCCCGTTTGTCAGCATAGACCAATTGGCCAAAGTCCTTATCCTCGGTGATCAGGATACGTTGTTCGCGAACTGTTTTGTCAATGACAACCACATCATCAGCGCGCGGCGAGATATCTGCGATCGCTACCACGTCGTGTCCAGCAGCGCGAAGAGCCCGAACTACGGCAAAATCACAGCTCTCATCAGCCAGAAAGCGCATCGTTCATCGTTTCGAGCGCTTTCGAAGCGGTTCTAATAATACCGTCTCCTCGTGAGCCAACGTATCAGCTGCGTAGCCGATGGCCGCTTGAATGTCCTCGCGGGTCAGCCGAGGATAGGCATCGAGCAGGTCAGCTTCGCTGGCGCCGTCACTGAGTTTGCGAAGGACCAACTCAACAGGAATGCGCGTGCCCCTAATAACGGGTTTGCCCAACGATACCTTGGGATTAATTTCGATCCGATCGGTCACTGTCATGGTAGAACTCTCCTACGGCTTGTCTCATATTGGCATTGCCAGAAGCATATCGTCAAGCAATCATTCGGCAAGGCAAAACTCAATAGTATTGGAATTTCACCTCACTGAGTGGAAAGAAGAGATCGCCGGAAAATGGTCACGGTTACAATTGACGGCCTCGCTTAGCAGATTTTACCTTCGTCTCTCAGTACCAGCGTGATTCTTTCGGTCAAATCTTTTTTCGACACCTTGCCGAAGGGCGATAATGGAAACTCGTCGACAATTTCCAAGCGCTCGGGCAGTTTATGTTTGGCGATCTCTTCGTTCATGAGAAACGCGACTAGCTCAGCCAAAGTCAAATTCTTTTCGCGGCGCAAGATCACGTAGGCGCACATGCGCTCGCCCAGAACCGGATCGGGCATCGGCACACAGGCGACGTTTTGCACCGCCGGATGGGTGAGGATGAGATTTTCGATTTCCTCGGCGCTGATTTTCTCGCCGCCGCGGTTGATCAAATCTTTCTTGCGGCCTTCGACCATGTAATTCCCCGAAGGATGGCGCCGCATGAGATCACCGGAGCGGTAAAAGCCGTCCGTCGTAAACGCTCTGGCGTTGTAGTCCGGCACGCCAAAGTATCCGCGCAATGTATACGGCCCGCGGGCGAGCAACTCGCCGACTTCTCCCGCCGCCACTTCGTTGTCGTCGTCGTCGACCAGCCGCACTTCGTCGTCGGGGCTCACCGGCCGGCCGACGGTTTCCATTCTGACATCCTCGGGATCGTCGCGCCGAATGAACATCAGCATGCCTTCGGCCATGCCAAAATTTTCCTGGACAAAGACGCTCGGGATCAACTCTTTGGTGCGCCGGCGCACTTCCGGTTGCAGCCGCTGGCCGCCACTCTGAATGACGCGCATCGAAGCAAGATCGTATTTCGCGATCGATGGGTCGTTGATCAACCGGATCAGTAGCGCCGGCACGACGGCCATATGGCTCGCCCGGTGGCGTTCGATCAGAGCAAAAATATCTTCGCCGCGCGTGGAGTTTCCGAGCACGACCTTGGCGCCGTGCAAAAAATATCCTTGCAGTCCCGGACAAGCGAGCGGCAGATTGTGCGCCAGCGGCAGCACGCTCAACATCACCCGCTCAGGTCCGACGCCGGTCACTAGAGCGGCCATCTTGGAGTTATAAATATAGTCGTTATGCGATCGTGGAATGAGCTTGGGAATTCCCGTCGTGCCGCCGGACAGCTGGAACGCCGCGGGATCTTCGGGGTCGATCGTGATGCTTCGCAGTTCCTTTAGCGAGCGCTTGCTTGGCCGTTCAATCAGTTCGGTCAATGACAAGTAGCCCTGCGGCGCGTCACCCAAAATAATTCCCAAGCGCAAAGTTTTGCTCCCTGGGCGAATGCGCCGGAGTATATCTCGGTAGTCGAAGTCTTTCGTCGTGTCCGGTGTGGCGCAGGCCAGGGCGCCGGACAGTTCGACAAACTGGCTCATCTCGCGGAAACGATGCGTCGGCAGCGCCATGATCGGGATGCAACCGATCTTTTGCAGGGCGAAATAGAGGTAAACGAATTCGATTACGTTTGGTAATTGCACGACCACGCGGTCGAGCGGCTTGAGCCCTTCGTCGAGGAGATTCAGTGCTAAGCGCGTCGAGCGTTGGTCGATTTGCCCGTAGGTGACGGCCTGATCCTGGTCGATAACTGCGATGCGATCGGCGTGGCGGGCGAATAACTCATTAAACGTATCGCGCAAGGAACGATCTTCCCAATAGCCTTTGGCGCGGTAGCGCGCGGCGAATTCAGGAGGGAAGCGGACGACGCCGGCTAACATTCTTTCTCCTCGCTGCGCTCGTCGCGTTCAAAACGTTTCAATCGTTCAAGCCGTTCAAAACGTTTGAAAACGATCGAATTGACTAGAAAAACTTGGCTCACACAAACCTCTGATAACGGTTTGAACGATTTGAACTGCTTGAACGGCTTGAACCGCCGCGTCCGCTCAAGTTGTGCTGGCAAATCCACCGTCGACGATAATAATCTCGCCGGTGACGAAGCGGTTGTGCAAGATCAGGCTTAGCATGCTATCGGCGACGTCGTCCTCGGTGCAGCAACGCTGGAGCGGGGTGTATTTCGCTCGGCGCGCCATTAACCCTTGGTAATTTTCCGCCAGAGTTCGCTTCATCCAGTCGCCCTCGATCCATCCCGGCGCCACGGCGTTGACGCGGATTTGCGGCCCCAGGGCGTTGGCCAGAGTCTTGGTCAAGTTCGCCACCGCCGCCTTGCTCGCCGCGTAGGGTAGCGGCTGGGCGCTCGGTCTTACGCCGGCGATGCTGCATGTGGGCGACTTTTTCAGCAGCGGCGCTGCCGCGCGGGTGACGAGAAATAGGCCGAGCACGTTGACATTAAAGACTCGATTCCAGTCCTCGATCTTCATGGCATCGAAATTTTTCGGCTCGACATCCACCGTGGTGCCGGCGTTGTTGATCAGCACGTCGAGGCGGCCAAACTCTTTCTCGCTCACCGCCAACATGGCGCGCACCGACGCATCGTCACTGACATCACAGCGGTAAAGCAGCGCGCGGGCGCCCGCCGCTTCGCATTCACGCGCGGTGACCTTTGCCGCCTCTTCGCTACGGCTATAATTGACGACGACGTCGTAACCATTTTTCGCCAGCGCTATCGCTGCGCTACGGCCAATGCCGGTGGCCGAGCCGGTTACCAGTGCTACAGGTTTCTCGTTGCTCATAACGGTTTCTGCTTGTAGCAAAAAAGCTCAAGCGTCGTCAACGCGATGGAGC
>JAERMN010000515.1 GCA_016844625.1 Deltaproteobacteria bacterium | reverse complement strand
ACTGAGGAGGCAAAGCCGCACTGCGGACTCAGTCCAAGGCGGTCCTTTGCGATATATCGGCTCGCTTGATCAATTCTCCGCGTCAACCATTGATTAGATTCAAGCTCAGGTTTTTTGGTCGTGATGAGTCCCAAGACGACGAACTTATCATCGGGGACATCTTTTAACGCCGCGAAGGAGCCCGAACGCTTGTCATCGTATTCCAATAGCAGCCGTTGCGCCTTGAGCGTGCGGAACAATTCTTTGCCGATCGCCTGGTAACCGCCCTGGGACAACCAACGGCTGCCCTGGTTGCCGCGGCAGATGTGGAAACCGAAGGTAGCCTCGGAAAACCCCGCCATGAGCGAATTGTCGAGCTCAATCCCCAAGGACAGCCAATCGCGCAGTTTCCAGCCGAGCCCTTCGTAAAACCGACGAGTGGTGCGATCCAGCAGCAGCCCATAATGAGGCGCATCGATTTGAATGTAAGTGGCGCCGAGCCGCACGAGCTCGGCAACTTCGTCGCGCAGGATGGCAACGATGTCCGCCAAAAAAAGCTCCAGGGTCGGATAGGCGTCGCGTGAGTATTTCGGCGACCAGAAATTCGCCCAAAGCCCGGGGCTCGGAATCGTGATCTTCGGTATTCGAACCGTTTTGGCCTTGAGGTAGATAAACTCATCCGCCGAGAGAAAACGCAGCCGCTTGAGCTTGGCGATGGCGCCGAGGCGGCGCGGCCGAGGTTTTTTCCGCACGCCGTGCTCGTCGCGCCATTGGCCCCAAAGAAAAGCGTCGAGATCAAATGCGCCGAATCCGCTGACCGCGGCGGTCATCTGGCTTTGAAACGACTGGCGGCGCATCTCGCCATCGGTCACAACTTCTAGGCCGACATTTTCTTGCAATGCGATGGCGTCGTCGACGGCGTGATCTTCGATTGCTTTGAATTCTATCGCGGTGATCGTTCCAGCGGCGTGTTGCTTTTGCGCGTCAAGCAATTCTGCGGGCCGGAGCAGGCTGCCGACGACGTCAGCGTGGTTAGTGATCACTTATTTGATTTCAAATCGATAAATCGTCTTTTCAACAAAAACGTCCGTGTTTCTAGTAAATTGCCGAAACTCTCAACTTCAACGTTGGGACAGTAGTGAACGTCAATTAGTAGCTGATAGTGTTTATAATAGTTTCTGATTAGATGCGGAATAAATTACGATCTATCGTTTTTAAGCAATCAAATCAATTACTTACTAAAGTCGCGTTGGCTAACCTCACAATCTAATAGTCTTGAATCGACAGGCTTCGTTGAAGGCTTCCACTGAAAAATTTGGCCGGGACCGGGAAAAGCGGGGCGAGTTTCTGAAGAATCCTTGGGGCGAGTAAAGTAGGATGGGTTGAGTGCTACGATACCCATCGATCGAATGGCATCAGCAAGCCGCCAGCCGCCGCTGCTTGGACGATCTCTTTCAGTCGATGCTCCACCGCGCCTTCAATGGAGACTTGTAGAGGCGCCATTCATTGCGCCCTCTTTAGCGGACCGGTTTGATTATGCACCACAAACTAGTTGCGATGAATCGCGCCCCTACATGGGGAAAATCCAACGGCTCTATAAGACTTCGTTGTCGCGCTTGGTTGCTTGCGTTCACATAGCTGTTTAGAATAAAAACATCGTAAATCGGAGGTTGATTCCTTGCACTTTAGTCAAATCGGGCATGGGGTTTATACACTCGCTGAGGCGTCTCTGCTGACTGGTGTGAATCGCCACCGGATCAGCCGTTGGACTCGGGGATACAGTTTCCCGTACCACGGGACTCGGCAGACTACGCCTGCGATTATTGGCCGCGTGTCCGACTCCGCTGAATCTCCCATTCTTACGTTCGCCGATTTAATCGAAATCAGATTTCTCGAGGCATTTCGCCAAAAAGGTGTCAGCACAAAGGCTCTGCGGATTGCTTCGCAGCGGGCTAAGGAACTGCTTGGCCGCCATCATCCTTTTTCCACGCAGATCTTCAAGTCCGACGGTCGGACGATTTTAGCGGAGATCACAAAGGAGACCGGCGACAGAGCCCTTCTTGATATTCTGGGCGATCAATTCGTGTTCGAGACTGTCATTGCCTCTTACCTTTATGCGGGCTTGGATTTCAACGAATTGAAAGAACCCGCACGATGGTGGCCGCTCGGGAATGATCGTTCCGTCGTCATTGATCCGCGCCGTGCGTTCGGTGCGCCGATCATCGCGAGGACGGGCGTCCCGACCAAGATTCTCAATAGTGCGGTGAATGCGGAGCAGTCCGTCGAGTTCGTCGCGAAGTGGTACGGTGTCAAAATCGACGAAGTGACGGACGCGGTTCAGTTTGAGACCAAGCTGGCAGCGTGAGATTTTTCTTTGATAACTGCGTCTCCGTAAGATTCGTTCAAGCTCTCCGTATCCTCGCCCAAATACAAGAATACGAGCTAATTCATCTTACCGAGCGGTTCGCGGCGAATACTACTGATGAAGAGTGGATTCGCTCGCTCGCCAATGACGGGGACTGGGTCATCATTTCAGGCGATCCCAGAATATCGAGGGGACAAGCGCAAAGAAAGGCATGGCAGGAATCCGGATTGACCGCGTTTTTCTTCGCCGATGGTTGGGCAAGCAAAGGTTTTTGGAAACAAGCCGAGAGCTTGGTGCATTGGTGGCCGCAAATTGTTCTAAAAGCGAGAGATGCGACGCCGGGAACGGGCTATTTGATTCCTTGGAACGGTAAAGGTTTCAAACAGATTTATCCATGATAACTTGGTCCCGCTCTCTACTTCTTACCCTATTCCTCTTCTTCCCAAGGCAGTGTCGGAAGCTTGTCGAGAGCTTTCACAAAGCGCTCAAGATTGAAAGGCTGCTGCTGTTTCAGCACGTCAAAGACTTCGGCTGAGACAACGCAGGCGATCAGCCGCTTGGCTTCCTGTTCAGAATGACCGGCTGCCATGAGCCGTTTGAAGGTTTGCCCGGTCTGCGGCGGGTTATTACCGCGGAGCTGGTTATTCACGACTTTCATGATCGCGGCATTCAAGACTGGATCGGCTTTGGGCTCACTCAAGTTAAAAGCCTCCGATTGTGCTTAAAGCGCCGGGGCGTAGAGATTGTTCGGCAAGGCGCGGACGTAGTCGATCGCCTCCTTGAGCGGGATCACGTCGGCGTACTTCATGGCCATGTCGAAGAGATTAATTTTGTGCGAGGCTTGGCCGCGGTCGAAGACGCATTCTTCGACGACCGACACTTTCATGTTGTAAGAGAACGCGTCGATGACGCT
>JAERMN010000514.1 GCA_016844625.1 Deltaproteobacteria bacterium | reverse complement strand
GAACGACACGAAAACCAGAAAGTTGTCCGGACCTAATTTTCCTGTGTTTCGTGCTTTTCGTGGTTCAATCTTTGGTTGTCGCTGTGCGCCGACAGGCGAACCTCTTTTCCCCAGCCCAGTCTGGGGAAAAGCAAGTATTACTATAGCCGCAAGTTTTCGCGGCACGCACAAATTTTCTTGCGGCGTGCGGCAAAGAAGGGCGACCAACCGGTCGCCCCTATTTCTTCTTTGCGCTCTTTGCAGTTAAATCATCCCCGTCTTCCGTCCGAGGGTGCGATAAATCGCGCCGCTACAAGATCGATATCCTTTTTGTGCCTTTTGCGCTTTCTGCGGTGGATTCTCCGGGTCTCAACAGGGCGGGTTAGAAAACCCGCCCTGGCGCATCGTTCTTTGCGATCCATGCGTTCTTTGCGGCTAATTTTTCTCTTGGGTTGCGGCTTTGCCGCGTCGGGCCGGTAGCGGTTTTTCCGATCCCGTTTTCATCGCACCAAAACGTCAAATCGGTCTGCGAGGAATTAGCGATTGGTTCGCAGGGTTTCGAGCTGGCGGCGCGCTTCGCCGAAGCTGGGATTGATCTTGAGTGCGGCTTCGAACTCTTTCTCAGCTTCGGCGCGCTGTCCGGCATCGGCCAGCGCGCGGCCGAATTCGTAATGAGCCACGTCGTCGTCCGGGCACAGTTCCAATCCCTTGCGATAGAGCGAGATCGTTTCATCGCGGTTGGTTGACAACTGGGCTTTGTCGAAGTATTCGCGGAATGCGCGGTTACAGTCTCGCTGCTGGCTATCCTGTATTTGTTTCCCGGCAGCCAGCGCTTCGAGTTCCTTGCGCTGCCGGCCGAGCTCTTCGTTCTGTTGACGAATCTGCTCGGCCTGGCGCTCCAGGATCTCCGACATGCAGGCTGGAAGAAGCGTTAAAAAAGCGATCGCGCAAAGTATCCGAACCTTCGATTTCACAATCATCCTCATAGAGTTGAGACTAATCCTTGGTTTCTTCCAGCGCAATAAAGATCTTCTCCGCCTTGATCGGCAAGTCTTTGATGCGCACGCCGACCGCGTCGTAGATCGCGTTGGCGATCGCCGGCGCCACCGGAATCAGCGCGCTCTCACCGATGCCCTTGGCGCCAAACGGGCCGTTTCGGTCCGGCACTTCGACGGCAATTGCATCGATCGCCGCCGGCATGTCGCCGAGCGACGGCAGCACGTAGTCAACGAAGTTGGGGTTAATCAGCTGGCCGTTGTCGTAGGCGATCTCTTCGAACATCGCCTGGCCCATGCCGGTGATTGCCGCGCCGTTAAGTTGCTGGCGGCAGCCGAGCGGGTTGAGCGCTTTGCCGACATCGACGGCGCTGGCGTATTTAATCAATTTGAATTTGCCGGTGTCGATATCGACTTCCACTTCGGCCGCGCCGGCGGCGAGAAACCAAAACGCCGATGTGCTCTTCTCGCCGAACTCATCTTTGGTCGAAGTTTTCACTTGTCCTTCGCCGACCAAGGTACCGCCCTGCATGCCGAAGCGTTTGAACATGACTTCGGCATAATCGAGCTGCGCTTCGGGCAAACGAATCTTGCCGTCGGCGAATCTGACTTTGTCTTCCGGCACGTTGTATTCGTTGACGACGATCTGTTTTAGCTGGCGTAGAATATCCTGAGCCGCCAGCTGGACCGCCTTGCCCATGTGAAAAGTCGAGCGGCTCGACGAAGTAGTTAGATCATACGGCACGACATCGGTATCGACACCGAGAACCTGAATCGTTTGCAGCGCAATGCCCAATTCCTTGCCGGCGATCTGCGCCAGCACCGTCTCCGAGCCCTGCCCCATCTCGACGGTGCCAGAATAAATAGACAGGCTCGCGTCCTCGTTAAGCTTCACCACGGCGCATGAGATCGACGGCGTGATCGTCGCCTTGATCATACAAGCCAAACCTTTACCGCGCCTGAGGCTCCCTCCGGTTGAACCCTTCGACGGACTCAGGGCAGGCTCTTGAACCTTTGAACTCTTAAACCGATTCGAATCCCAACCGATCGATTTCGCCACCTCGTCTATACATTGTTTCAATCCGATCGCGCGCAGCGTCTCCTCGGTGACGAATTTGTCGCCCTCGTTGTAACCGTTCTGCTTACGCAGCTCGACCGGGTCCCTTTTCAGCGCCGCGGCGATGATGTCCATCTGCGACTCCACCGCCCACGCCGACTGCGACACGCCGAAGCCGCGGAAAGCCCCCGCCGGCGGCTTGTTGGTGTAGACCGAATAGGAATCGATTTTTAAGTTGGGAATTTTGTACGGCCCGGCGGCGGTGTAGCCGGACTTCTTCGCCACCCGCGGCCCGATCTCGGCGTAAGCGCCGGTGTCGAGATGGATCTCGCACTCGCGCGCGATCAAGGTGCCGTCCTTCTTGACGCCGGTCTTCATGCGGATCACCGCGGCATGTTTGGTGATCGTATAGAAAACTTCTTCGCGCGAGAGAATAATCCGCACCGGCCGGCCAGCTTTCTGTGACAGTGCGACAGTAATCGGTTCAACTTTCGGATAAACCTTGCCGCCGTAGCCGCCGCCGAGATAGGGCACGATGACGCGCACCTTGGCTACGGGAACTTTGAAAATATTCGCCAGCTGCGTGCGCACGACAAAAGGATTTTGCGTCGTCGCCCAAACCGTAATCCGCCCGCCCGGCTCGACCGACGCGATGCACGCGTGGGTCTCTAGAAAACAATGCTGCGTCGCCGGCAGTGTGAAGGTATCTTCGAAAACATGGTCTGCCTCGGCGAAACCTTTGTCGATATCGCCGCGGTTGAGTCTGAAGTGGGTGCAGATGTTGGTGCCGTCGATCGGCTTGAGCTCGGCGAGATCGGCAAAGCCGGACTCCGGTATGCGCACCATCTCATGCACCAGAGTTGGGTTCTGCTTGATCGCGTCCTGAACATTGAGCACCGCCGGCAACTCTTCATAGTCGACTTCGATCAGCTTCAGCGCCGCTTCCGCCGCATCGACCGTCAGCGCAGCGACCGCGGCCACCGGATCGCCGACGTGGCGCACTTTTTCCGTGGCAACGATAGTCTGATCTTTGAACACCGGCCCGTAGAACGGCTCGATCCCTTCATCGTGCAAAATATCGTCCCGCGTCAACACCGCCATCACGCCGGGAACTTTGTCTGCCTTGGTAGCATCAATGCGCGTGATCCGCGCGTGCGGGTACGGACTGCGGAGAATCTTCCCATGCAACATCCCCGGCACGCTCATGTCGGCCAGATACTGCGCCCGCCCAGTC
>JAERMN010000513.1 GCA_016844625.1 Deltaproteobacteria bacterium | reverse complement strand
TCGGCCGCGCCTACTCGCCGACGAACAAGGCCATAACTTTTGGGTGGTCGACGGCCAGACGTCGTACAAACGGCCGACCATCAAAGGCGCCGGCGCGCCTGGCACCGCCGCCCCTCCGGGCAAAGCGCTGCAATCGGCACGGCGCGCCTCGCCGGGAAGCCAGACGCTGACCAATCTCAAAGAGCGTTTGGAAGATCTCGATCGGGAAGCGATCGACTTGCAATTCATCTATCCAAGTTTCCTGCTTCACGCCAACGCCTGGCCCGACGGCATACTAGCCAACGGCATCTGCCGCGCTTACAACACTTGGCTTAACCAAGCCTGCAATCAAGCGCCCGACCGGCTCAAAGCGGTGGGCGTCGTGTCTTTGTTAGATCCCGAAGGCGCGGCGAAAGAAATCACCCGTTTGCATGACATGGGCGTCACGGCGGTGATGATTAACGGCACGGCCGGCGCTCGGCGGCTCGATCATCCCGAGCATGACGTGTTCTTCGCCGAGTGCGACCGCGTGAAGATGCCGATCGCTGTGCACTTCAGTTTGCAGTTTCCCTTCGTCGATAAGCTCTTCGAGCACCACTTTCCCAACCGCGTCTTGGCGGGTATCTTCCCGATCATGGCCGGGCTCACCAGCGTGCTCTGCTCCGGCTTGCTCGACCGCTACAAAAATTTGAAGTTCGCTTTCCTTGAAGGCGGCATCAGTTGGGTGCCGGCCCACGTCGAACGCATGGACGATCACTTTGACAATCCGCGTTACGGCGCCAAGGATCTGATCAGCCATCCGCCCAGTGACTATCTCAAAACCGGCCGGGTGTTTTTCGGCTGTGAAGGCAACGAGTCTTCCCTCGCCAAGATCGTCGCCGAAGTCGGCGCGGATCTCTTCATGTTCTCGTCCGACTATCCGCACGCCGACCGCACCGAAGGAACGGCAACTTTCCTCAAGAATCGCACCGACATCGCAGCCCTGGTGCGTCACAAGCTCTTAGCAGACAACGCGCGAAACTTTTACGGTTTGTGATCGATTCGGCGCGATGCCCGTTCGCAACTGGGAGCGATCGCGACGACGATTCGTTCGCCATGGCCGAGTTCGCGCCCTTGAGTTCTCAGATGTTTCATGGTCATTTGAATTGAATGATTCATGCAACGTTTAAACATTGAAAGGAGGTGAAATCATGAAGAACGCAATCAAAATTTTTGTCGTCGCATTGACGACCTTAGCATTTAGCGGCGTGTCCTTCGCTCAGGCGAAACCAGCGACGCCGGCAACGCCTGCGACTCCGGCCGCGCCTGCAATGGAAAAGAAAGCGGAGAAAGCGATGGAGAAAGTCGCGGAAAAAGCTGGCGAGAAGGCTGACGATAAGGGCAAGGCCAAAGCCAAGGGTAAGTCCAAGAAGGCCACTAAGAAGGCCGCTGACAAGATGGCCGACAAGGCGAAGGATAAGATGGACGAGAAGACGGGTGATATGGGTAAGAAAACCAAGTAATCCGCCGTCTTCCGTTATTCCCAAGGGGTGATCGATCAATTCGATTACCCCTTGTTGTTGGCACATCCAACCTGCTTAGCGATCGGCGTGTCAGCGACCGACAAAAAACCCTGGCTTGATTTATCCCATCTCGATACTATAAAATTTCGAACAGTTCGAAATGACGTTCGCGTGTGTTGGGTGTGTTCAAAGGAGGAGTGGAGATGGAGCTGCCGAAATGTCAGAAGTGCAACAATGGTGTACTCATTCCCCTGTCAGACTACGGCCAAGAGGGCGCCTCGGTAACGTACAAAGCATGGGCTTGTACCAATCCCGACTGCGGCTTTTCCTTACGTATCGATAAAGGCGAAGTAACCTACGGCAAGAGGATCGAACCGAAGCACTGAGCTAGAGAACTATTAATAAACGAAGCCCACTTCGCGGCCGGGGTATTGACCCCGGCGCTGACTAAAATATCGCAAAGCGGATGCTCGCCCCCTTTGGAAACCCCATTTAACGGTTCCACGCTGAAATCAGCGTGGTCAACAACGAATATCTCTACTGGCGGTATTACAATCCGATCGACCGCGTCCGGACCCGATAGCCCAGCACTCCGGGACTCCATCACTCCATTGTTCTCATCTTCTTACCTTGGCATGCTCTGATTGAAGCTCTGAATCGCCCGGCCAAATAGCTCGCAGCCTTTCTTCAAAGCCTCCAGACATTTTTGCTGCGACTCGGCATCGGTGGCGTAGCGCCGGAGAATTTCCGGCGCGATCCATTCATGTCCTGCTTCGTCGGCGAGTAACGTGTCGCGATAAATCGACGCCGTGGTTGGATCGATGGGCATCACCCGTTCGATGAACGATTTCGAAGTGCGCGGGAAGAATTCTTCATGACCGAATTGCACGCTGGCGATCAACTCGCACAGCGATCCTAGCGACGAATGAAAGTCCCAGAGTTCTTTCAATTCCTTAAGCGGGCCGTTCCACAAAGCATCCGGATCGCCGTTTAATTCGGTAATCCGTTTGCGCAGGATTGAGGTGTGTTTGAGCTCATTGACGACGTACTCCGACATCGGCTGCTGCAGATCGAGGTCGGGAATCTTGCTCACCCAAGGCGCGGTCACTTCCGCCGCTTTGCGCTCCATCACGACGCCGAACTGGAGCCGGCGTAACACGACGGCCGCGCTCAACGGCTTGTCAGCGCCGTAGCTTTTTCGCTCGGCGTTCATTTTTTCCCAAAACCCTTCACGGGTCGCGATTAATTGATTGAGAAACTCTTCCGGCTTCAAAGCTTGCATAATTCCCTCGCTTCAACTCAACGCTCGGTGATTGACACCCGGATTTATTTAGGTTTTAACAATACAAGAAATCCGCCCGCTGTAAAAGGTTGTAAGGGGCGCCGAGCCGAGCCATTTCAACAAACCAAAGGGGATGCTCGCCCCCTTTGGAAACCCCATTTAACAGTTCCACGCTGCGAGCAGCGTGGCCAATTCAAAGTACAATCGACAATGGAATCCGCGCAAGCAAAATTAGTCGTCGATAACTTATATAAGGATGTCCACCAGCACTGGGACAAGACCATCAATCACGGCGAGTTCATGACCCGGCTGCGCGAAGGAACATTGCCGCTTCCCTGCCTGCGCAGATTTTTTAAAGACTGGGGGTCCACTTGCCATTCTTCGTCGACAACTTCGATCTGCTGGCGCCGCTGTGCGACAAAGTCGCCGAAGAATTGATCTCGCCCAAACCGCCTGGGCATATTCTCATTTTGCTCGAAACGGCGAATGCGCTCGGCCTGTCAAAAGAAGAACTGTTCGAACAACCAGCATCCGCCGCCGGCCGCGCCATCAGCGACTACTGCCGGCGCGTGTTTCAAGACGGCTCGATCATTGAACTCTGGGGTGCCCATGTCTACGAAGAAACCCTCGGCCACTGGTCCAAACAATGGGCTGAGGCTCTAGTCGCGCATTACGGCATGAGCAAACGCCAAGCGATTTATTTCACCGCTCACGCCGAAGCCGACCTGATTCAGCACGAAGATCACATGGGCCACGGCCCTTTGAATCGCATGATCCTGCAGCGCATCTTGGAACAGGGCAAAACCGCAAAAAAACTCGGCTACGATCCGAAATACTGCGCCTACACCATGGTCGATCTGCAAGTGCTAATGGAACAGCACGCGCTGGCGAATCCCTACCCGTCGTAATCCATCGCCGATCAACTGTAGCTGCGAATTCAAAGAGAGCGTAAACATGCGCATGGTTCGCTTATACGTACTTTGCTCAATCTTCGTTGTCTCGCCAATCGCGGTCGCGCACGCGCAGTTGCCCGGCAAATGGCTAAGCCGCGCTCCCCTGCCGTCAGCGCGCACGGAAGTCGCGGCGGCGGAAGTCACGGGCAAGATTTACCTCATCGGCGGCTACGGAAAAGGCGGCGACCTAGTCGAGGAATACGATCCAGCCAAAGACAGTTGGCGTCGGCGCGCAGCGCTGCCCAAAATGCTTCATCACGTCGGCGCCGCCGCGATCAATGGAAAACTCTACGTCATCGGCGGCTATATTTCCGGCGTCGGGCCGGTCGACACCGTGTATGAATACGATCCCAGCGCCGATCAATGGTCAACAAAGACGGCAAGATTTATGCCGTCGGCGGCGTCGGCGCCAACGGCAAGAATACCAACGCCAACGAAGGATACGATCCGGCGCAAGACCGCTGGCGTAAACACGCGCCGATGCCCACGCCGAGAGATCATCACGCCATAGGCGTTGTCGTTGGGATCAGCAAACTCTACGCCATCGCTGGGCGCATCAATGGCAATCATGATCGCAGCATTGGCAACACCGAGGAATACGATCCGGCAAGCGAGCGCTGGCGCGCCCGCGCGCCGATCCCGACCGTGCGCAGCGGCATCGCCGCGGCAACTCTCGGCGGCAGAATATTCGTCTTCGGCGGCGAATACGGCCGCAGGACCCACAACAACGTCGAGTCCTACGATCCGGAAAACAACCGATGGCAACGCTGGTCGCCCATGCCCACCGCTCGCCACGGCCTCGGCGCGGCGGTCATCGGTAACTCGATCTACGTCATCTCCGGCGGCCCGCAGCCGGGCGCGACGTTCTCGTCGGTCAATGAAATGTTCACGCCGTGAGAGGAGCGGATTCAGGCGGCTTGCGACTGCAAGTAAGCTTGGGTTATAAGAAGTCCGTCTCCGGCATTTCAAAAATTCAAAGCACGGCTTGTCACGCGTCTCTGTGCGATTTCGCAATGAGGCTTGGCTGGTTACGAAAAACTAAAGGCGAGTAAAACTACCCAATGACCGCAAGCGCTTATCAAGACATTAAGACTTCTCTTTGTGAGTTATATCTGAGTGACGAGCGACCGTGGCTGGTCGGGTTTAGCGGCGGCAAAGACAGCACCATGCTCGCGTCGTTAATATTTGACGCGGTCCTGTCAGTACCCCCTGACAAGCGGAAAAAGCCGATATCTGTTTTATGCACGGACACCCGCGTTGAGATCCCTGCTATCGTTGAAATGGTTGAAGGAACTCTGGAGAAAATGCGCAAGTGTTCGGAGCAGCAGGGCCTCGGGGTTGATGTGAATTTACTCCGTCCGCCTTCCGAACA
>JAERMN010000512.1 GCA_016844625.1 Deltaproteobacteria bacterium | reverse complement strand
GGGGCGCCGCACAGTCGACTTATTGTTTAATGCGCCTGGAGTGAAGCTCGCTGCGCTATTTAGCCCGGAGCATGGCCTTAACGGAGATCTCGACGCGAGGGTTTCTTCCACTATCGAGCCGGTCACAAAACTCGTCGCGCACAGCCTCTATGGCACGACTCGACGACCCACGAGGGAAATGTTGCAGGATCTCGATGCGCTGGTCTTCGATATTCAAGATGCCGGCGCGCGATTCTACACCTACATAACGACGATGATGTACGCGATGGAAGAGGCAGCAAAACAAGGAATCAGATTCTTTGTTCTCGATCGCCCCAATCCGATCACTTCCTCAATCGTTCAAGGACCCATGATGGAGCCTGATCTCAAGTCTTTCACTGGTTACTTCCCATTGCCGGTTCGACCCGGAATGACGGTTGGCGAACTGGCAAAGATGTTCAATGACGAATCGAAGATCGGAGCCGGTCTTCACATCGTAAAAATGGCCAACTATCGGCGTAGCGCTTGGCACGATCAGACCGGACTGCCGTGGATTGCGCCATCGCCGAATTTGCCCACGCTGACCGCAACGACTCTTTATCCCGGCGTGGCGATCGTTGAAGGGGCGAACGTTAGCGTCGGGCGGGGAACGGACACGCCGTTCGAACTTGTCGGTGCACCTTGGATCAATGGCAAAGAATTCGCCGAATATCTGAACCAGAGAAGAATCCCTGGTGTCTCGTTCTTGGTCGAGCACTTCACCCCGAGATCGGATCGGTACACGAACCAGCTTTGTTACGGCGTGCGAGTCGTGATCAGAGACCGTAACGAGTTGGATACTCCGAAATTGGGCGTCGAATTGACCAGCGCGCTTCACCGCTTGTACGGCAATAAGTTTCAGCTCGAAAATACCCGGGGTATGATCGGTTCGCGCTGGGTGATTCAAGCGATTAAGGACGGGACCGATGCACGAATGATCGCGCAACGTTGGGAAGCGTCGCTTGAAGAATTTCGGAAGTTGCGCGCGGGATACTTGCTTTACCCGGCGACTGTCACCTCGGAGAACTGACTCTAGGGCTCGCTTCTGGATATTTTCGCACCAACCGATCGCTTGATGACCATCCCTTGGCCCTTCGCCGAGAAGTGCCGATTGCTCTAGCAACTCTGGTCAATCCCGGCGCCTAGTTATGCCCGGACAGGCCTTTTCGCCGGCTTCGGAAATGCTGGTGCCTAGGGTTCAGCGCAGCGCGCTCGCGCTGCAATTAATTACCACTACGACCATCCGCTGGAGTTCTGGCAGTTATGGCTGGATGAATCGATGGTTCGCTGGCCGCGGCGCAAAAAGCAAAGCTCGATTACATCTGCCGCAAGCTGCGTCTGCGGCCGGGTATGCGCTTGCTCGATATGGGTTGCGGCTGGGGCGCCCTGATCATTCATGCGGTGATGCATTACGGTGTGGAGGCGGTGGGATTGACGTGAGCCCAGAGCAAGCTGAGGTGGCGCGGCAACGTATTCGCACTGCTGGCATGGATGCCAAGTGCCGCGTGGAGATGGAAGATTTTTTCGCGTGGCATGAGCCGGAGGGTTTTGATCGTGTCAGCAGTGTTGGCGCCGCCGAGCATGTGCCCGAAAGCCGGTTTGAAGATTATTTCCGGTTAGCCTTCGCGTCACTGCGTCCCGGTGGCCAATTTCTCCATCACGCGATCACGCGCACACCGAGCATCCCAGAGCGCCCCGGTCGTTCATTTAACCATCGTTATGTTTTTCCAGATCATTTTCTTGCCACTATCGGCCAAACCTTGAGCGCGGCGCTGCGCGCGCGCAAACCGAAAAAACTCGTCGGCGTCGTCGCGGTTGCCTCAGCGGAAGCGGCACGGGCGATGTTGCGCGAGTGCGATGCCATGGTCTGCTTGAATGTGCCGGCGGAGTTTTACGCCGTGGGCCAGTTCTTCGACGACTTCAGTCAGGTTAGCGACGACGACGTGGTGGCGATCTTGAAACAAGATGTTGAGAAGGCATCAGCGGTGGGGTAAACGCGTTGGCCACAAGCCGTTTCGCTGCGGCGGTTAAGCCAGCAATTTTGCTCGCTCGTTGGCGGCCGCTGCCGATTCCATTTCGCGTCCTTTTTCGTTCGTGTCAGCTCTTCTTTGAGGTCCTTGCCTCAAAGTAGGAAATGCGCCGAACCACCCTTGTGCTATTGCAATTGGGACAGCGGATGGGTTTGGTTTTCTTCTGATATTTTCCGAACGAAAACATCAGCTCGAAGTTCAGGTCGCACTTCTGACAATGAAACTCGTAAGTCGCCATTGTTTGTTTCGCCTTAAGACTGCGTTGCCCGCTGGTTCGATGGTTTGCGCATCCGGCTATCCCTCAGTTCATCATCGCAAACGTCGTCTACTTGACCTGCAGGCGGTAAATGTACTCGGTCAGCGCAAGGATGCGAGTGCGGACATACGCTTCGGCTTCGTAGGGGTCCGTATAGGATTCCCTGGCCTTCGCCAGGTAATCAAGGCCCCAAATCGGCATTTCGCTTGGACCGTGAGCTTTGAAGTTTTGCCTACCATCAATGACTTCCTGCACCCACAGGACCGGAAACATGCCGTGGTTCCGTTGAGCAAGAGTCGTCAAGTCTGGGGTCTTGATGTTGAGCAGTCCAGCGTAAGGTCCATCGCCCTTGCCTCTACTGCCGTGGCAGACAGCGCACTTCGAATCGTATTCACGCTTGCCCAAATCGAATTTCGCCGGTGCTTGCTGCTCCGCCGGATAGGCAAAACTCCATGCACTACAGACTACCACCGCGCCGAATATCGCAGCTGCGATCATCTTTAGTCTCATTTCACACCTCCGACCGATACCAAAGTAATCCCGCTCAAAGCATGTGAGCAACCCCTATGCCGCGTAGCGAACGATTTTGCCTCATTCTACGCTTGAGCGGCCTGCCCGGGTGATTCAGCAATTCGCGACAACGGCCGCCTATGGTGATCGAGAACCTGCTGCGTATGGACTTCGACTTGGCGCAAGAACGACGGCGCCACCGCGTAACCGTCGCTCTCATAGGTGAGGATCGGCATGGCGCGGCGGATGCAATGCGGTTTGAGGATCGCCTCGGCGATGCGAAACGGCAGACAGTTAAACGGACCGATAATGATGATGCCATCGTAGCCCTCAACCTCGGCCCGCACGCCGTCGCCGACGGTGGGTATGACTTCGCCGAATATCTTCGGTGAAATATGTTCCGAGGCGTCGGCGAAAGTGGCTGACGCGTCGCCATGGGATGTTAGCAAATAGCCGCTCTTGTGAAATATCCCGCGGTAATATTCTTCAGCGCGCTTCTCGGTCTGATAAGCGAGCCAACGGCGCAAGTACTCTTGGCCATCCGGTTGAAAAATCCTCGTGCAAGCTTTGGCTAGCGCCGCGCCGCCCGGCTTCAATCCCCAACCGCCGGCCGCCTCAGCGACCAGGTTGTAGGCTCCATAGAGTAGCAGGCCGTTTAGGTCGACCGGTTTCAGAATGATGCCACGCTCGCTATAGAGTTCACGCACGCCCTCCATAAAGAACGGACTGAATCGTGTGAAGAAATCGCCGGTAACCAGGACCCGGGCGCAGTCCCGCGGGTTCCGTTTGCGTGGCAGGGATGCCAAGCGGTCGACGAAGCCCGGAAGTTCCGCATGAAATTGTTCCAGTGAAGCCGCGGTCGTAATGAAGCGCTGCCATTCCTGTTTGAGCAGCGCTGCCGCGTTGGGATCGCCAACCACATGGATGACCTGTTCGATCTCGACCATGATATCCGCCAACAGCACTGCCGGCAGGGTGTACTTTGCCAGCTTTGCCGGGTCGTAGCCACAGTGATCGTTGTCGGCACCGGGGATAAGCAAGAAAAGATCGTCCAAGCGTTGTTCGACGATAAACCGCTCCAGATAGCCCATGTAGGCATCGATGACACAGGGCGCGCCGCCCTGCAGCATGTAGAAGCCGGCGATCTCACCGGCGGCGCGCCGCTCGTGAATTTCCAGCAGCTGGCCAATGCAAATCGGCAAGGGCAGACACTCCCGCCCCGAGCTGTATTGCAAACCCTTGCGCAGATGGCGGTGATCAAGTGGAGTCACGGCGCCGGCGTGCAAGCCTAGCCATCCAACGGACATCGCCAGTGCTTCCGAATGATATTGTGAGAAGTTGGGGAAATAGAGCTTGACCTGCGGGTTGGTGAGCGCGACTTGCTTGCCACTGCCGCGGATAACTTGACCGCCCCCGATCAGTCGAGCCGGGTTGAATGGGCTGACGCGGCGGCTTTGTCCGGCATGGAAATTTCTGACGATATCGAGGAACGCCTCCAGACGGGTTTGCACGCCGGCGTCAGCGGTATGGGCATCGATTTCAACAATGAGATAGGGTTTCGATCCCATCTCGGCAGCCAGCATCGATTGGGTGAAAGCGTCGATGGTGCAACTGAAATTGCTCACGCAGAGGAGAAATAGATTGGCGTGCTGTTTGACCAGCTTGACGGCGTTCATCACCTGGTTGGCAAAATGCCATGAGGTGGGGCCGCTGCCCTCGGCGCTAAGGCAGTCGGCGGGAATCGCGGTTATTCCCATGCTCGA
>JAERMN010000511.1 GCA_016844625.1 Deltaproteobacteria bacterium | reverse complement strand
GGCCCAAGGCCAGGGGCCCATGTCGGCGAGAATGCCGAGCTCGGTGAAGCCTTGCTTTTTTAACAAGACTGCGGCGTCGGGATTGAATGCGCGGGCGTGAATGATGCCGTTGCGCATGGCGACAATGGATGTTTCGGCGCCGCCGACGGTCATGAAGGTCACGTCTTTTTTTGGGTCCATGCCGTGATGCTGCAAGACCATCGACGCGGCGACTTCGGTAGTCGCGCCCGGTCCAGTGGTGCCGATTACTTTGCCTTTGAGATCTTGGACGCGCTTAATATTGGGCGCGCCCATCAAGACGAAGAGTGACTTGTCATAGGGGAAAAAGTTCGCTTTCAATGGCGCGCCGCGCGCCGCCGCGCGCATCGACGAACCGGCGATGCCCGCGACGTCGATCTCGCCGGCCAACAGAGCAGTCACGACGACGTTGCTGTTGACGACGATCCACTGAATTTCCAAATTCTCCTGAGCGAAAAAACCGGCGCGCATGCCGACAAACAGCGGCAGGTAGCCGAAGTCTTTGGTTGAGAGCGCGACACGGAAGAGTTCCGCGCGCGCGTTCGATAGTCCGCATACCGATGCGATGGCGAGGGCGGCAACGAAAGCTATTAGTTTAAAGCGCTGCAACATTGACTAGAGATAGCCTTTCTCGCGAAAGTATCTTTTCGCACCGGGATGGAGCGGAATGTTCAATTGCCCGGCCTCGCCGCCGCGGCAGAACTCGCGCATGGTCATCGGCCGTTTGTCGAAGTGGTCAACGGGAATTTGTTTGTGGCAAAGGTCGACGGCTCTGGCCATGTGGTAGGCGATCTCATTGGGCAAATCGGCGTGGCAGAAAAAAGTCCAGCCACTGAAATCGACGCAGCGGATGTCGTGATCCAACTTGGCGTAGTGCTTGCACGTTAACATGGCGCTGGGGAAACCGAGCTTCGCCATATGTTTTGCCGCGTTGTCGTCGATCGGCAAAAGCGTCGGCTTTGCCGGATAAAATCGCGTCGCGCCGTTCCGGGCCGCTCGGATTAGGCGCTTCCATGATCTTGCCGCCCCACTTCTCAATATCCCGGTAGCTCATGCCGTAGGCGTTGAGCACTTCTTCGATGGCATAGATCGTCGTTGCCAGCTTGCCGCGCCGCCGCGTCGAGATGCGCAAGGGATATTTCTGCTTTTTGATGTCTTCCAGCGATTGGATGCCGATGTTTGGGCGCACGGCGAAGATCAAGCGGTCCCAGGTGGGAAAGACGCCAATGGCGCGCAGGGGAATTTTCTGCTTGTAAAAACCGCGGCCGAGATAGGCCATCGCCGCGAGACCGACCGGATTGCCGAAACCGAATGAATATTTCTTATGACCCACAAGAATCGCCGGACCGGTGCCGCCGAGTTCGGAGTCGCGCCAACCCATGGCGATATCGAGCTGCGATTGACGCGGCAGTTCTATGATTTTGAAAAAAGTAAACCCGACGATATTGGCGATGTCGACCCGTTTGGATGTCGCCGCGATGGAGAGTTTGATCGGTTGGTTCATGATTTTCCTTGATTGACCGGACAAGGGCGACTGCCGGTCGCCCCTACGTTAATTTGTCTGACGCGCGCGCCGGCCGCCCGGGCGTGGGAAGTGCAGTTCGAGATAATTGCCTTCGCTGTCGAACATGTAAATGGTGTTGCCGCTGTCGCGCTCGACGCTGCGATGGAACTTGCCGAGCGCTTTCGCCTGTTTGAGTGCATCGTCATAATCTTCCCATGCCATATCGAAGGCCTGGTGAAAAATTCCGTCTTCATCCAAGGAGTCCCGCTCGATCGGCCGGGGGCGCTCGAACAACACCACATCATCGCTGCCGCAGCTGTAACGATCAAGCTTCTGCGCCACGCCGTGCACTGGAAAGGAATCGGGATTGTTCGGATTGCCGCCGACGCGGCCGAGGTAATCCATGCCGAGAACATTAGTGTAGAATTCCTTGGCGCGATCCAAGTTATCGACCGGTATGCCCATGTGATACACTTTCGTTAGTTTCATCGTGGTTTCCCTTTCACGTTATTTTTACCGGGCGAGATTTTCAGCCTTCGTTGACGGGGCTGTCTAGTCACTCTCGAATTTATAACATATAGTTGTGATCTGCACACTTCATCCCTTCAAACCGGCTCCTTACAGATAACAAATTCTTTAGTATCAGCCGCTGATTCGGATATGGACCAACGTGGAAAGAATGGCCAGGGAAAACGCCACCGCCAGAGTAGTCCCGAGGACAGCGTAATCTCAAATCCAGCAAAGGTATTTGAAACTCTGAATCAAAAAAAGCATCGACAAAAGCATTTCTCGCGCAAAGCATGCCCTGAGCAACGCCGAAGGGACGCAAAGACGTCAAGAAAAGAAATTTCGATATTCGGATTTTGGATTTGTTTCGTTGGTGGGCGTGATTACATTAAGACGAGCGGCTCGGCGAATCATCGAGTCTCTCTAATATTGGAAAAGGAACTGTTTTGATTCTCGTCGCCAACGTCCGCCGACGGCGCTCCCTGATTCAACCACACTCTAAAATTTTCCAATGAATGAGCCAACCGCCATTCGTCGAAGACCGTCCTTGCCATGGCGGACGCCGGGCCGGCCAATTCAGCGTCCACACAAGTCTGAGAATAATTGAGCAGCCATTCTTCGAAGGCTTCCGGCTCGGGGTCATCCTCGACGGCACGCTCTAGTAGTACCCGTTTCACCGCTAGTCCGATCGCGTCGGGGGTTTGGTCGCGTTTGCGTCTCTTCCTTTGCCCCTCGGACGCTTCGAGCGCCGCGAGCAATGCCTTGCAGATCTCGGCTGGGCGAATTGCGGGCGCCACTCATGCCCTCCAAAAAAAAATTTTGTCAGTGATTTTATCGACGACCGTGACGTCGAAGCGGTAACCGGCTCCTTGGGGACGTTTGTAACCATGCTCCAGGGCCGCGATATCGAGATCTACGCTGGCGAGATCGTCGAGCATTACCTTGGCGGCCGGACTGGCCTGGAGGGTGGTGAAAGTTTTGACGTATCCGAGACAACGCTTGCAGGCATCGATCACGCGCGTGGTGCCGCCTTGCTCCGGTATCAGCGAGACCAGCTGTTCATGGTCGGTCATGCCGCAGTACGCACAAACCAAACAGTTGACTTGCCACTCACCGGCGCAGCGGCCGCAGCGGAAATAACGGCCGCGCTCGATCCCCCGCACTTCCGCGATGGCAGGCCAGGCGCCGCAGACGGGGCAATACCCTTCCACCCAGCCCTGAGGAAGCGAATGCGCCCAGCGGCGATTACAGGCGTGCAGAAACGGGACGGGTAGCAGCGCTGCAACCGCCTGGAATGCGTCCGGGTCGGCGCCGCAGATCAACGCAATCTGTTTTAGTGCGCCTTCATCCAGGCACAGTGAAGCTTTGAACAGGGGAAGAGTATCGGCTGGCGCTTGAAGCGCCGGCTTCAGGGTGGCCATTTTTTCAGTGCCACTGCGGCTCGCCGTCCGCATCAGTTGCTCGGTCCAACGCCGGAGCCACGTCGATTCTATCGCGATCGGGGCGCCCGCCAGAAGCGGTGCCTTGCTTTCCAGCGCCTCGGCGCGGTCCGGGATAACTGTATCCCATTTTGCGTCGGCGGTTTCCCTGAGGACCTCCTGAACTACAGCGAGCCAGGGCTCCCACTCCGGTCGCTGGCGGCTGAGATCCCGGAGATCGGTATCGATCGAAACCGTCATCAGCGGCTAAGCCTGTCGGCCTGGCGCGCCGACGCCAACGGCGGAGATTGGCTGCCAATGAGTTTCGGGGTTTTGTAGAAAGGGTCGGCGCCTTCATGCATGCGCACGAACTTGGTCCTGTTGCCGACGTCGGCGCCCGAACCACCGCCGCGCGAACGGCCGGTTTCCGGACTCGTGCAGGCGGCAAGAGCGCAAAGAACGGCTAAAAAGATAATCGCAGTGTGCCCCACGTCAAACTCCTTGAGCCGAGAAGATGATGACCAGGCGAAGAATGAAACCGCCGGCTAATACCGATGCGGCGGCGGCCGCGGTAACGTTGAGATTACCGAACCATTGTCTGCGCCAATAGAGAGCCAATGGAAGCAGCATGCCAAGAACGATGACGCCAAAAAAGAGCAGAAGACCCCAGGCGTTCAACCAAGCACGAAATACCGGTCCGAGAGATATCATCACGGCGATCAACACGACAAATTCCAACGCTACCACCCAGGCGTCCAAGCGGTGCAGCGCGTTAACACCGGGCATGGTGCGGCCGGACTT
>JAERMN010000085.1 GCA_016844625.1 Deltaproteobacteria bacterium | reverse complement strand
CGGGCGCGTCGGCGGCGCGCTTTTTGTCTTTCAAACTGTCGATGCTCCGCACTTTTAGAATCGCCTGCAGCGCCGGCCGGTCGACAACTTCCTTTTCAAGCAGGAGTTTGGCCAATTCCTCCAGCGCCGAGCGGTGCGCGACCAGGATATCCCGAGCTTTGGCATGCGCTTCCGACAATATTTGTTTTACCTCTTCATCGATGAGCCGGGCGGTATGAGCCGGGCGGTTTCCTCGCTATACTCTTTGGGACTCTGAGTGGGCACCATCAGGAACGTGGCATGGCGCGGTCCTTCGAGAGACGCCAGGCCAAGTTTTTCACTCATGCCGAATTGCGTGATCATGGTTCTGGCAATCTCGGTGGCGCGCTGCAAGTCGTTCTGCGCCCCGGTCGATACGTCGCCGAAGACGATCTCCTCGGCGACTCGCCCGCCCAAAAGGACATCGATGCGCCCGAGCAACTCAGAACGTGTCATAAGATAGCGGTCCTCGGTGGGCAACTGACTTGTGTAGCCCAAGGCCGCGATGCCTCTCGGTATAATGGAAATCTTGGAAACCGCATCGGCGCCGGGCACGAGCTCCGCCACCAGCGCGTGGCCGGATTCGTGATAGGCGACGATTTTTTTCTCCTTCGGATTGATGACGTGGCTCTTCTTTTGCAGTCCCGCAACCACCCGCTCGATCGCCTCATCAAATTCCGCCATCTCAATCGACTCCTTGTCCTGGCGCGCCGCCAGCAACGCCGCCTCGTTGACGATGTTGGCGAGATCGGCGCCGACGAAGCCGGGCGTCTTTGCCGCTACGACAGCAAGGTCGAGATCAGCGGAGAGTTTAACCTTCTTGGCATGCAATTCGAGGATCTTTGTCCGTCCTTTGATGTCGGGACGATCCACCAGGATCTGCCGATCGAAGCGGCCGGGGCGGAGCAGCGCGGCGTCGAGGATTTCCGGCCGGTTGGTGGCGGCCATGATGATCACCCCTTGGTTCGGATCGAAGCCATCCATCTCGGCTAAGAGTTGATTGAGGGTTTGCTCGCGCTCGTCGTTGCCCGTGAGCATGCTCACTCCCCTGGCCTTTCCGATGGCATCGAGTTCGTCGATAAATATGATGCTCGGCGCATTCTTCACCGCTTGCATAAACAGATCCCTGACCCGCGCCGCGCCGACACCGACAAACATCTCGACAAAGTCAGAACCGGTCAAGCTGAAAAACGGCACGCCGGCCTCGCCGGCCACCGCGCGGGCGAGCAGAGTTTTTCCCGTACCTGGCGGTCCGACGATCAAAACACCCTTGGGAATATGACCGCCCAGTCTTTGATACTTTTCCGGATCTTTGAGAAAGCCGACAACTTCAGCGACTTCTTCTTCGGCTTCGTCGATGCCGGCGACGTCGGCAAAGGTCACGCCGGTTTTTTTCTCGATGTAAACTTTCGCCTTGCTCTTGCCGATCTGCATTAAACCGCCGCTTGCCGATCCCATCTTCCTGCCAAGATAACTCCACATTAGAAAAAACAACCCCACGGGAACCACCCAGGACAAAAGGGTCGGCAGCCAATTGCTGGTCACTTCCCCCTTAAACGGTACTTTCGCCGCTTCAAGTTCGGCGGTCAGGCCGGGATCTTCCACTCTTACCGTTTCGAAGGGGAAAAGTTTTTTGCCAGCAAGCACCTCCGGCGATATCTCCTTTAATTTCTCCGGCGTGAAAATTTCCTTGACCGCCGCTCCCTTTAAATTGCCATCGATGGTCCTCTCACGAATGACCAGATCGTTGATCAAGTCCTTTTTAACCAGGGACTTGAATTGGCTATAACTGATGATCTCGACATGCGCAGTGCCCAGCAGGTTTTGCATCAACAGGACGAGAGAAATCGTGGCGAGAAAATACCAGATCGGCGCCGGCCGGAATTTATTCTCGTTAGGCGCGGTATTTTTCTTTTTCTCAGCGTAACGCGCGCGGATACTAGCGATGAATTTGGCCACACTCTTTCGCGGTCCGGTTTCAACCGGCATTTCGGCCAACTGCCGATCGGATAAGACCGAAGAAATTCGGCTTGCGAATTGATGAAACGGTAATTTCATATGTAATCGATGTTTCTATGCCGGCAACTAACCCTGATATCGCCGTGATGCATGCAAATTTGATCGGAGGGTTTGATGACTCTACGATTGCTTTTCTTTCAGCATGCGCACCAGTTCCTCGAAAGAGGAGCGCGCGATGACGCGATTAAATTGGGATCGGTAGTTGTTGATGATACTAATGTCTTCGATCACCAGATCGTAGACTCGCCACTCCTTGTCGACGCTGTGGAGTTTGTCGTTAATCGATACTTTCTCCCGCTTGTCCGAGACGATCGTGGTATCCACTTCCGCATAGTTTTTGTCCTCGACCTCCCGGGTGTAGGCGACGTTTTGACTGGCATAAGATTCAATTCTGCCGGCGTAGAATCTGCCCAGTAATTCCGCGAACAGTTTTACGAACTCACGTTGTTCCTCCGGCGTACGGCGTCCCCAGTGCGGTCCCAAGGAGCGCTTGGCCATTTCGGCAAAGTCGAACCTGGGATAGATAATTTCGGCCAACCGGGCTTGAAGATCTTTTTTTTGCGCCGGCAATTTCAGGTTGGGATTCTTGACCATCCCAAACACCTTGTCGACGGTGGCCCGCACCTGCTCCGTCGGACCGGCAGCTCTCGAGAGAGCGCCAAACGAAACGACAGAACACAAAATCAACAGACTGACGGCGACCACTCGATGGTGAAACATCATGCTTATCGCTTTATTGGCAAAGTGTTTTCTCATGTTAACCTGCTATCGATTGCGCCAATACAGATCGGCACACGCGCCTTAGATCGCGCCCCATTAAAATCAAAGGATATGCTGGCATGGAAAAACTTACCGTTCAATATTGAACAATTCTTAAAAAGATTTGCGCACAGCTAGAAGGAGCGGAATATGACTGGGCGTTGTTTTCTAAACAAACCAATCTAACTTGCAATATTTCACTGCCTGACCCAAAGCAAAATAACCTAAGGACAATAACATCAGCCCCCCTGTGACATGGCATTCACCGCACAATTACTCTCGAGTGGATATCTATCGCGCTGAAACGCCGCCGGGATAGATCTGTTTTAACCAGCCATCGTCTATGATCTGCTTCATAAACCGGTCGTCGATAAACTCCGCGACGAACTGATCGGCGGCCCGACCCGTGACGCCTAAATTGTCCAAGATCGTCTTGGTCCCTTCGGGGCTTGGATAGGGCACCGACTCCATATAGCGAGTATCGGAGTCATAGGTATGCTGCAAAATGGCCGGATCGGAAACCCGAGTATACTTTTCCAAGCTCGCCTTGGCTTCGTTGGGGCGCCGTCTGATATGCGCGATCGCCTCGGTGATGCCGGCGACGAAGCTGCGCACGCGCGCGGGCTGTTTCGCGATATAAGAACGCATCACCGCGCTGCAATTGCCGGCATAGGGAATGTTCAAGTCGGCCAATTCCAGCAGCGCCTTAAAACCCGCCGCCGCAGCCTGCATATCGTTCGGCGAGGTCGTGAAGATACCCTGCACTCTGCCGTTGACCAGTGCCGCAAACGCCGCGCTGGTCGAACCGGTATAAATGATGGAGATATCCTGAACCGGCTTCATGCCTTGGCGCGCGAGAAAAAGCTTGGCGGCAAAATCACTGGCCGAACCGGGGTTGGCCACCGCCAAAACTTTACCGCGCAGATCGGCGATTTTTTGGATGGCCGGAATTACCATGATCTTCGATGTGAGCTTGTGCACCACACAGGATGTGACCGCGACGTCGGCACCGCCCAAACGCATCTGCACCAACGGCGGGCCGGCGGAAAAATAAACCTGTATGTCGCCGCTGAGCAGAGCGGGCCGGCCGGCCGCACGCGGCAAATAGATCGGTTTAACCTGCAAGCCGTGCTTCTCGAACAGCTTGGCGTCGACGCCTACCCAGAGCGGCAGGATCGACCCCGACAGAGTGCCATGGCCGGCGAGAATGGTTGGGCGCTCTTGAGCAAAGCAAAGCGCCGTCCCATACAGCAGGACGCCAAGGGCGATACTCTGTATTGTTAACCAGCTGCGGTCACATTTCATCAGACCTCCGTATTAAGAGCGCTACCGCCTAAGGTGCTAGAGCGCTCTCCCCTGGCGCGTAAGCCGCTGATTTGGCGTTACCTATCGATCCTTCGCCGATTTCGTCGAGGGAGGCAATAGCGGTGATACTAGAACCGCGCGAACCGGAAACCTTCAGCAGTGATGCAGAGTGATTAGGGCCAGGCCATGCTTTCGCAACAAATAAGTCCAATTGACAATGTCTCAATGCCTGCCCAATCCCAGTCTTCAATCCGAATTCAACAGTTCGAGATACAACCTTGGTTGAGCGAGATGTGGGCCTGGAGTTGCGCAGGCACCCAAAGGTAAAGTTTCAAAGGCCTTTTTGCTATGCCGCAATGCACCGCCTCTACTTGATACACCCACTCGAGTGCACCCATGCTCGCCATAAGCTTAGAGGTAGAACTGCATTGCCTTGGCAACGCAAGGCCCGCGCCTCGCTCTTCGTGTCAGTTTCAACTGCGCAATCCGGGTTCAATCCGAAATGAAAGCCAGGAAATAAAACCCTGACCCAGTCCCCTTTAGTACTTTTTAAGGGGCGCGCGGTTTTTTCACTTACCTCGCACTACCAAAACCGGATCGTCGCCGTGACGCACGACTTTTTCGGTTACGCTACCGAGTATCCAGCGCGGCACGCCGGAGCGACCATGGGTTGACATGGCGATCAGCGCGCGCGGTGCGGTCTGCGCGTGGCTGATAATTTCGTCGGCGGCAGGGCCTTCGATGGTAAGAATCGACACCGTCCGAACACCTTCACGAACGAGAGATTCTTCTTTTTCTTTGAGATAGCCGGCCGCTTCCTTACGCGCTTCCTCCCGAAACGCGTCATAGTCGGGTAAATAATCTTCGCTGCCATAGTACGCTGAAGCGGGGAACTCGAAAGCGCGAATCAGCGTCACCTCAATGTCAAGCCCCTTCGCCCAATATGAAACGGTCGGCAGTATCTGCTCCGCAAGCGACGAACCGTCCAAGGGAACGACGATCGAATTGATGATCCGCCGAGGAGACGCTTTCGCCGCCGCCGCCCGCACCAGGAACAATGGATTGGTTGCGCCCCGCAGCACCTTCTCGGCCACGCTACCCAACAACCAGCGCTTCACGCCGGAGCGACCGTGCGTCGCCATGGCAATCAGCGTATCGCGGTCCTTGCTGGTTGTTTCAAGAATGGTCTCCGCCGGTTTGCCGCGAACAATCCGGCACTCGGTTGGCAAAGGAGAAAAGTTTTTGGCGACATTCTCCAGGTACCGTGCGCTATTTTTTTCCTCCGTCGCGATGAAGGTGTCCAAGTGGGGAACTTTATCCGCTGCCAAATGGGTCGTCATCGCGGCAATATCGATGACCGACATCAGCTCGACCGAGGTCTTGAATCCGGCTGCAAAAGCCTCGGCGTAGGGTAACACCGCTTCCGCCGTTGCCGAACCGTCCAACGGAACCAAAATTCTTGTATACATCCTGTCCTCCTTAGCAATGCAGATACTGCTTTTTTTCGCTATGGCTACGCCATTCCACAAGACCCTTATCACCTTCTTTTGCGACATTTTCTGGGATATTGCCAGCTTTTTCCGCCGAGCTTTTGCTCACTATCAAGCCACGCAATCCAACATCGATAAGATTCTTGTGCCAGGCGCCGTCCAAAAGCACCAGCCACTAAAAAAAAGAACCGAAACCGAAAGATTGTAATGATTGTTGTGTCTGACCCCAGATACAGACAGCGCGAAAATTGCCCAATCTTCCCGCTATCGCTACCCTTGCAGGGTCACTTAGAGTATGATTTTTTGCCACAAGGTTACGGTACGACCGTAGGCGTGTGCGCATCATGCCGCCCCGGCGCTACAATTGCCGGGAGGGAGATCAAGCTAAGCGGCCGCCAGACGCTGATGCGGCGTGCGCCAGGTCGAGATCGCAATAATCCTTAGAGTCACAGCCGCTGCTAATATTATAGCCGCCCACAGCATAGAATGATCCGCGTTAGGCACCTAGAGAAAACCTACCACACGCAACACGAGGAGGTTGAAGCGGTGCGCGATGTCTCCTTCGATGTTTCCGACGGCGAATTCTATACCCTGCTCGGACCGAGTGGCTGCGGCAAGACAACGATCCTGCGCTGCATTGCCGGCTTGGAGCGCCCGGAATCCGGCACGATTTTACTGGGCGGGACGACTATGTTCTCGGCCGAAGAAGCGATCAATGTCCCCGCGGAAAAACGATCTATAGGAATGGTTTTTCAGTCCTACGCCATCTGGCCCCACATGTCGGTGTTCGACAACGTCGCATTTCCTTTGCGCCAGGCCTCGTCTCGTTTTCCCCGTTCCGAGCTGGAGCCACGCGTCCACAGAGTGCTCGAGCTGGTACGTCTCAGCGAACTGGAAAAGCGCAACGGACGCGAACTCTCCAGCGGGCAGCAGCAACGGCTCGCGCTCGCCCGAGCGCTGGTGGGCGAACCCAAAGTACTGCTATTGGATGAACCGCTCTCAAACCTCGATGCCAAGCTGCGCGGCGAGATGCGCCTCGAACTGCGCGAGTTGCATAAGCGCATCCGGGTGACGACTTTGTATGTGACCCATGACCAGATAGAAGCCCTCTCGATGTCCAACAGAGTGGCCGTCGTTAAGCAGGGGCGCATCGCCCAGCTCGATTATCCGCGCCCAGTCCACCAACAGCCGAACGGTAGTTTCGTCGCCGCATTTATGGGCTCCACCAACATGATCCCCGGAACGCTGGCAAGAAACCCGGATTCGATTTGGGCAATCGAGACGGCGATCGGAAGCTTTCACTGCGCCAAAAGCACCGACGTGCGCGCCGGTGCGCAAGCGCTGTTGACCATCCAGCCCGTGTATGTGGTCGTGCACGAAGAGTTGCGGGAGGGTCCCAACATAGTTCGAGGTACCGTTACTTTGAGCGTCTTCTCTGGCGACTATATCGACTGCCAGTTTCAGGTAGGCACACAAACGCTTTATGCGCGCCAACACCCATCGGTCCAACTCCGCGAGGGCCAAGAGGTATCCATCGAGCTGCCCGCCGCGCACTGCGTTGCCGTCGCGCCCGAGGATTAGATTGCCGGCATGTGCAGGTCAGTCTCGCCAACCCGCTAAGGAAAAACACCACAATCTCACGATGACGCCCTCAGGTTGACAAGAGGACTCTCACTTCCAAACTGTCGAACATGCTTGGCGCAGCGACAAAAAGGGCAAGCCAGCGTTCCCCGACTTGCCCTTCACTAGACGATTTCACGGGGCCATGCCTCGCTTTCTAAACAAATGAATCCAAATTGCAATGTTTCGATGCCTGACCCAATGCCTAGTTTATACCGGCGGCGAAACTGTTTTACGCTAAACGGCCGACGCAACGCCAAAGGAGCAGCGAAAGGAAATAGCATCCAGTGAGGATACCAATCGGGTGGCGATGAGCAGTATCAAGGAGCAGGGGGCGTTTGCGATTCTCCTTGGCTACGCGGCGGGAATGCCCATCCTCATGAGCGCGTCCGGGCTGTGGTTCCTGGCCGACATAATCGCCTTCTTCGAGAACACCGGGCGCTGGGCAACTCCGCTATTTGCCGTGACCACTGCCGGGGCGCTCGCGCTGGCGCTCCTGCCCTCGCTGGTGATGGCCGCACTGGCGGGCGCTCTTTTTGGGATCTCCGGGCTGATCCCGGCAGTCGCTTCCTACCTTCTGGCCTGTTGTGCGGCATTTGAGATCGTGCGGCGCTATCTCCAACCGGCAGTCCAGGCAGCCGTGCAGCGATCCCCCAGGGCCCGGGCCATTCAAGAAAAGCTCCAAGAGGCCGACTTGAGGATCATTATCCTGAGCCGGCTCTCGCCGGTGCTTCCCTTCTCAGTCATGAACATCCTTCTCGGCGTATCGCCGCTGTCCCGCTCCACCTATGTATGGGGAAGCTTTCTCGGCATGCTGCCGCGCACGGCCGTGGCTGTCATGACCGGCGCGGGAGCACAGGCGGCGCTCGCCGCCCTAAGCGAGGGGAAGTTCCCGCGCACTGTCGATGGAGATCTGGACCTTGCGCTGCCGATCCTGGCCGTTCTCGGCACGGCCGGACTCATCTGGGTCGTGGGCCGGGCAATCTGGAAGGCCGTTGCAAAATCGCCGTAGACATAAGGCCGGTATCTAGTTGACTAAGAGAACTAAAATTGAACAAGCACACAAACACGGGTCGGACTCAAGCACGGGTCGGACCACGATATGTCTCGGTAATCTCAGCCAATTGCTCTCATGCAATGATCTTTTCCGGGCTTAGAGCGGCTTTTTCGAGCACCAATTCAGGCCCGTAAGCTTCGCTTTGTTCCCGCAGGGCATACGTCCCAGCTACATGCACGATGCGGTAAGCAATGTGCAGACCCAACAGGATAGAAAATGGCGATTGGCGCGGCGCACTGCTGCGCCTTAGAGCTTCCGTTTCAGGGCGAAAAACGAGAGCTTAGCCTCTAAGCCACGCTATTTATGCAATCTTCTATCGCCGATTTAATAGTTTGCGCTGCTCCGACCCGGAGGCCCCACAGCACACACCGGAGGCCCCAGCACAGGCCCACCATTAAACCGGATTGTACAAGGAGGCTACACTCGTCTAGGATGAAGGTTATGCTAGACAACTTCCTGCAGATTCTTCCAGAGGTCATTTTCGACGCCGCTGAGAAATTGGGCGGGCGTTGCACGGGCCGTTTCTACGCGCTCAATGCGCTGGAAAACCGCGTGTACGACATCGAGATGGAAGAAGGCCCCCACGTCATCATCAAATTTTACCGCCCCGGCCGCTGGAGCCGTGCCACGATTCAGGCCGAGCACGATTTTCTGAAGGCCCTCGAAGAAAGCGAAATTCCCGTCGTCTGCCCGCTCACGGACGACAAGGGACAAAGTATTTTCGAAATTAGCGAAGTGATGTTCACAAGCTTCCCGAAGCGTCCGGGGCGACTCGAGCCGGAACTGACTACGGAACAGCTCACGCGCCTGGGAAGGTCCATGGCTCGCCTTCATAACGTCGGGGCGACGGTAAAAGCCGCCCCCCGGTTACGGCTTGATCCTCAAACTTATGGGCGAGACCCTTTGAAGTTTTTAAAAGACGGAATCTTCGTTCCGATGGAACTCGCAAGTCGCTTCGAAACGATCGTAACGCAAATTTGCGACGCAATTACTCCTCGTTTCGAGGACATCAAGTACGTTCTGCTCCACGGGGATTGCCACTCCGGAAATATTTTGTGGAATAGAGACGATCCCTACTTCATCGATTTCGACGACATGCTCTACGCGCCTCCCGTTCAAGACATCTGGATGCTCACGGGCGGAGACGACGACTACGGGAAAGAGCGAAGGCATATCTTGCTCGATGCCTACGAACAGATCAGAACTTTCGACATGACGACGATGCAGCTCATCGAGCCGTTGCGGGCGCTTCGCATGATTCACTTTTCCGCGTGGATCGCGCGTCGCTGGGAAGACAGCGCTTTCAAAATGGCGTTTCCTGCCTTCGGTACCGAGCGCTATTGGCAGGAGCA
>JAERMN010000510.1 GCA_016844625.1 Deltaproteobacteria bacterium | reverse complement strand
CGAACGCGTCGCCGAGCGCGCCGAATGGAAGAAAAAATTTCGCAAGCTGCCCTTCGGCCACGGCGTCGGCTTCGCGGCGAGCTCTTACATCAGCGGCGCGGGTCTGCCGATTTACTGGAACGAGATGCCTCACTCAGGCGTGCAGCTCAAGCTCGACCGCAGCGGCGGCGTCACGGTATTTTGCGGATCAATTGACATCGGCCAGGGATCGGATTCGATCCTCGCATACGCCGTCGCCGAAGAGCTCGGCATCGATCCGGCCGACATCAGAGTGCTCACCGCCGACACGGATTTGACGCCGGTGGATCTCGGCAGTTACTCCAGCCGCGTCACCGTGATGACCGGCAACGCGGCGATTCAGGCCTGCGGTAAACTTAAGCCCATGTTGCTCGAAGCGGCGAGCCAAGCGCTGGAAATGCCGCCCGACGATCTCGAATTCGCCGCGGGCAAGATTCGCAGCGTTAGCTTCCCCGAGCGCGCTATCAGCTTCGCCGATGCGGTGCGCAAGGCCGAGGGCAAGCACGGCACGCTCGGCGCCACCGGCAGTTACTGGCCGCCAAAAAACCCGCGCGACTTTAAAGGCTCGGGCGTGGGTCCGACGCCGGCCTATAGTTTCACCACTTCTATCGTCGAGCTTCACTGCGACAGCATTACGGGCGAAATCAAGTTAGACAAAGTTTGGATCGCTCACGATTGCGGCCGCGCCTTCAATCCGCTCCTGGTCGAAGGTCAAACCGAAGGCAGCGTTTATATGGCGTTGGGCGAAGCATTGATGGAGGAGCAGATCTTTCGCAAAAACGGCTTGCATAAGATCCCGTCGATTTTGGAATACAAGAGTCCGACGACGCTGGACATACCTGAGATCGAAACGATTTTGGTTGAGACCGATGATCCCGAAGGCCCCTACGGCGCCAAGGAGGCCGGCCAGGGTCCGCTGCTGCCGGTGGTCCCCGCGGTGGCCAACGCTTTGTACGATGCCATCGGCGTCAGAATTCACGAGATTCCGATCACGCCGGATAAGATTCTGCGCGCGCTTGACGGCCGGCTGAAAGCGACTTCAATTCCCGACTTTAAATTTCCCGCGCCGATCAAATGGCAGCCCGGCGAAGGCATCGAAGTGGTGCAGAAGAGTTGACATCGACCTGAGAGCGATAAGTAAGGGCAACAGATGTTGCAGGCTTCTTTAATACCTTCCCCCCCTTGCGGGGGGAAGGCCAGGATGGGGGGAATGAAACGGCACCCCCATCTTAATCTTCCCCCGTCAAGGGGGAAGAAACTTGGAGAGATCGCAAGGGGCTCTAAACGACGGAGATCTCTTCAGGTATACAGATCGTTCAATCAGAGCTAGAAGAAAATGCTTCGACTACCCGAATTTAATTACCTCCAACCACGCACGTTGCGCCAAGCAACGAAGACGTTGTCTGACCTAGGACCCGATGCCATGCTCGTGGCCGGCGGCACCGATGTCTATCCAAAAATGAAGCGCGGGCAATTCACGCCGCGCCATCTCATTTCGCTCCGAGCGCTCAGCGAGCTTAAAGGCATTCGCCAGAGCAAAGACGGCCTTTGGATCGGCGCCGGTGAAAGTCTCACCACGGTTTCTAATCATCGTCTGATCGCCAAACCTTTCCCCGCCCTCGCCCACGCCGCGGAATCGGTTTCGACGCCGCAGCTCCGCAACATGGGCACCATCGGCGGCAATGTTTTCGTCGACACCCGCTGCAATTACTACGACCAGACTTTTTTCTGGCGCCAAGCGGTGGGCTTTTGCATGAAAAAGGATGGCGACATTTGCCTGGTCGCCCCCGGCAGCGCCAAGTGCTTGGCCATCGCATCTTCGGATACCGCGCCGGTGCTGGTGAGTTTGGGCGCCGAGGCCGTTCTGGTCAGCAAACAAGGCGAGCGGCGTGTGAAGCTTGAAGAAATATACCGTGACGACGGCATCGACTATTCGACCAAGGCTAACGATGAAGTGCTCAAAGGATTGCTCATTCCCAAGGCAGCATTGGGGTGGCGCAATGTCTACATGAAATTGCGGCGGCGCGGCTCGTTCGACTTTCCAATCCTGGGAGTAGCAGCGACCATGGACATCGATGAACGGGGCGAGTGCCAGCATGCGAACGTCGTGTTAACCGCGGTGGCGTCGGCGCCGAAGGTCGTGGCTGAAGCATCGACGTTGCTTCAGGGTAAGAAAATCACCAAGGAGCTGATTGACATGGTCGCCGCTGCCGCTGCCAAAATATCTCATCCGCTCGACAACGCGGACTTGGATTATTGGTATCGCAAGCGCATGGCGAAGGTGTATACGCAGAGAGCGCTGGCGCATCTGGCAGGGATAGAAGAGAAGATTGGATTACTGGAGTGATGGAGTGATGCTTTTTGGCTCTTCGGCGTTGATTGTGAAAAAGTATTCACCACAGAGACACAGAGTTCGCAGAGTTCGGAGTATTTTTTTAAACAAAAACTCCTTACTCCGCGCCCTGCGCGCCTCCGCGGTGCAATCTCCGAGTCCTGCGTCACAGGTCAGCCTGAAGAATCTGGTTTTAAAACCCAATATTCCAACACTCCAACACGCCATTTCTGTCCTGAGCGCGTAGGGAATCATCATATGAGCATCGATCTGAGAGCCTTCCTCGACGATCTTCAAGAGCGGCTGCCCCATGACTTTGTGCGCATCGATCGAACTGTCTCACCTAAAGATTTCGAAGTAACCGCCCTGCTTCAACATCTCGAAAATCAAAAAAAGTTTCCTGTCCTGTTCTTTGAAAAACCGCTCGATCTCAACGGTAAGCCATCCGCCTTTCCGCTTCTGAGCAATGTCTTCGCCACCCGCCAGCATTGCGCGCTGGCTCTCGGCATGAAAGCCAACGAAGGCGACTTGCCGCTGAGCCTGGAGTACGCCCGCCGCGAAGACACGATGCTCGCTCCGGTAACCGTTGCTAAAAACCAGGCGCCGGTCAAAGAAGTCGTCAAGCGCGGCGACGAGGCCAATATTTACGAGCTCCCCGTGGTGCGCCATCACGCCATGGACCCGGCGCCGTACATCGACATGACGCCGGTGATGAAGGATCCGGACGGAGGCTTCTACAACATTTCGTTCCAGCGCAATATGGTGAAAGGACCGAGAAAGCTCGGCCTGCATATGTCGCCGCGGCATAACTGGCAAATCCATCGCAAGAACGAAGAGAAGAACCAGGCGACGCCTGTGGCTATCGTCATCAGCCATCATCCGGCATTTTATTTGGGATCGTTGAATGTCTCGGCTTTTGGCGTCGACGACTACGCCAAGGTTGG
>JAERMN010000509.1 GCA_016844625.1 Deltaproteobacteria bacterium | reverse complement strand
GGATCGCCGCCGAAAGCGACCTCGCCGGGATCTTTTTCGTATTTAAACAATGGCCCGTCCGGTAAGCCCATCGCGACATGCACCGAGAGCGGCATGTTCAGATCGAGGGCTGCCGCATAGAAGCGATCGTCGTCCAGAGAGGGATAAGACTTGCCGCTCGGGAAAGTGTTGAGCATCATGCCCTTCACGCCAGCCTTGGCGCAGTATTCCAATTCCTTAACCGCCGCGTCGACGGAATGGGTCGGGATCGCGCCCAAAGCGATCAAACGGTCGCGGTCAGCCGCGCAATATTCTTCGGCGAGAAAAGCGTTGTAAGCATGCACCACCGCAAGATACGCGTCGTCATTTTTAATGCCGCGCCAAAAACTCAAATTGCTCGCCGAAGTGTAAAGCACCTCGCCATCGACGCCGTCTCGATCTTGTTCCTTCAAGCGCTGTTCCGGCGAACCCGCCCCTTCCGAGCCTTGGTAGTTCACCCCCGTAAGCTCATGACGCTCGTAAGGCTTCCCCGCGATCGCGAGTCCTACAACATAAAGCTGCCGCCCTTCGATGATGATGCCGTCGCCGCCATTGGCGAGCTTAACCAAGCGCGGCGCCCGGTCGCGATACTTTTCCGCCACCCGTTTGGTCCATCGCTCCGGAGAAATCTCTAAATGTGAATCAGCGGAAAACAGTCGGTACTTGCTTGCCATTACAACCCTCGCAATAACTAAACAATCTTTTATCCCTCAGCGACCCATCACTCCACTCTTCTCACCTCGGCGTCTGCAACCACTTCTCAGGCTCGAGCCCAGGCCGATCTTTGTACTTCGCGGCGATGGCGCGCACCTTGGGGTGATCCGCGGTGGTGATTCTGCCATCTTTGTAAACATACTTGTCGCCGATCTTGAGATCGCCGCCGCGCAGCTCCGCGGAGATATGCATCAAATAGGGAAAGGTCTTGCTGCGCCGGCTGTTGCCCATGTGAAAATGAAAGCTGCTCCAGTGATGATGTTCGATAAAGTGGCGATAGGGCGCGTCGGGGCACTGGTGCGGCTCTAAGATCGCCGATGGATGAACGCCGCCGTGAAAGCCGCGCACTTCGTAGGCCGCTTCGCCAAGATATTTTGCTATGAATTGATAGAAGCGAGTGAGCGTTTCTGCTGCGGTGCCGCCTTCGAATTTTTTGATCTGCCCCTTCTCGATAAAAACTTTTACCGGCTCTTTGAACGGACAAGGCACGCCGATGTGGCGCGCCCAGATCACGCCGATCTCGTTGATGATGCCGACGCCCTCGGCGTCGCGCGCCTTGATCGACGACCACACGCCTTCGGGGAATGGCCGATAGACGCCGATGTCGCGATAGTGGCCGTAGTCGTCCATGTCATCCGGTTTCACGACATAACCTTCGACGTGGGAGCCGTTCGGATGCGTCATCACCCACTTGGCGCCCGGCACCGCCAGCGCGCAAGCTTGCACGCGAATCTCGGACACCAACTCGTAGGGCGTGAGAGCCCAATTGCTCGTCAGCAACGATCCAGTCGTCGCCATGTTACGCGCGTAGGGAATATTGTGTTCTTCGAGAATGTCGGCGGTCTCGCGCAGCTCTTCTTCGAAAGTGAGATCGACCGCGTTGCTGATAATACAGTCGGCGCCTTTCATGGCGCTGGCGACGATCGGCGGCACGCGCCACGCCTTGCCCGGATCGGCGCCCTCGCCCCACAAGACCGTCGGACGAATTGGCAGGTCGCACCAAATCACTGTCGCATCGGCGCCACGCTGCACGATCGCCGAATGCAGCCATGCAATTGTTTCAGAATCGACGATATTGATGCCACCGTACATGCCGTCATTGGCCGCGACCAACAACACATGCATGCCGGGCTTCACCTTGGCGCAGTTGTCGATCATGTCAGCGACAGCAATCGCCGCCTGTTTGGGAATTAACGGAACCGATCTCACGAAATTCTCCGATCGAACATGAGTTCAAACGTTCAAGGGTTCAAGGTTCAAAGTTAATCGCTCGGATTCCGATCTGACCTTGAACCCTTGAACCTTGAACGAAGTCTTACGACGCCGCTTTCACCTGCGCCCGTGCCGCTTCGACCAACGGCTTATACTTGGCGCACAGCGCCTTCCAGCCCTGGGCTTTTTGCTTGGCGCGCTCGATGGTCGTGTCGGAGAATTTGATAATCGGCGTGCGCGCCGGCCCTGGGTTGACATAGCCGGCGAACTCGATGGGCAGCTTCGCGGTCGCGCCTTCGTTGCCGCCCGGCCGCTCGCCGCCGGCGGCGGCCATGATTTCGCTGATCATTTGCAACGCTTCCTGATCTTTGCCCGCGCGGCAGAGATTTCTCAGATACAGCACCGGCCACGGCCCCATCCAGGCATCGATCGACCAGCAGCCCGACGACCCCATGCGGTAATAGGGAAACATCTGCGCCTGATTCGTCATCACGCTGATCTTGCCGCGGATGATTTCCATCAGCCGGACGAACTCGCGGGTGTCGCGATGGCTGTCTTTCATGCCGATGATGTTGGCGCACTTGATCAGCCTGGGGAAGATTGAAACCGGAATTTTTACTTTGTGATTGACCGGATTGTGATAGATCAAAAATCCCAGCTTGGGAAACATGCCAGCGATCTGGGTGTAGAACTCCGCCATGTATTCCGGCGACTGCGCGTCATAATAAGGCACGCCGAGCAAGGTCCCGTCGCCGCCGATGTCTTGCACGAACTTCAGCCGCTCGACCACTTCGCGCGCGTTGGGGCTGGTCGCGCCGATGAACAGCGGCACGCGCTTTTTCACCGCGTCGACGCTCGCCGCCGCCAAAATTTTGTACTCGTCCCAATGCAGGTTATAACACTCGCCGAAACTGCCCGACACCGTAATGACATCGATGCCGTCGTTGATCATGCGGTCGACGCCGGCCTTGAGATTGTCGACGTCGATGGTGTTTTTCGAGTTCAAATCGCCGGCGTCCTTGGTTGAAAACGCCGGCATCATCGCCATCACGCCTTGCACATCTTTCGCCGTAACCATAACAACCTCCTTGAACTTAGAGAATATTTACTAAACACATAGCCGGAAACGGTTCTGGTTGTAAAGTCCAAGTTGCGCCGGCTTTCTTGAATTTGGTACAACCTCTCTCAATGACGGTTTAAACGGCTTGAACGATTTGAATGGAGGCTTACGATGTCCAGCCCCGATGTAAACGAACCCAGAGACCGGGAACAACTGCACAAAAAATTCGCCGAGCTGGGCCTGCGCGGTTATTGGCAGAATCGCCATCAGGTCCAACGCATGGAACCCAAG
>JAERMN010000508.1 GCA_016844625.1 Deltaproteobacteria bacterium | reverse complement strand
CGGATCGAAAAACCCAGCCGAAATGAGGCTCGCGTAAAATAGGGCAGAACCGTTGTCGAAGTCAAGCCAGCCTGCGAAATTGCCTGCTCTCACGCTCGCACGTTTGCACCACCCGTTCATATCCGTTAGTTTCAACCTCTACCGTCTCAGATTCGGACACAACCTTGGATTCACGCAGCGACAGCCAGCACACGCCTGCTTCAGGCGGTTCCGAGAAGAGAGTTTCTTTCGCGGCGCTCAAGCATCGCGACTTCCGGCCGTTCTTCGTGACCACCATGCTCGCCATGATGGCGGACAATATCGAGCATGTGATCAGTTACTGGGTGTTGTTCCAAAAATTCCAGTCGCCGGTGTTGGCGGGTTTCGCGGTGATCAGCCATTGGACGCCGTTTTTGCTGCTCTCGGTTTACTTTGGCGCCTTGGCCGATCGCTACGATTGCCGCAAGCTCATCCAAATTGCCCAGGTCATGTTCATGGCGGTGACGGCGGCGTGGGCGATGCTTTTTTTCACCGATACGATTCAAATCTGGCATGCTTGTGTTCTGCTCGTGATTCACGGCATCGCAGGAGTGTTTTGGGCGCCCGCCGAAATGCTCCTGATTCATGACATCGTCGGCGCCGAAGATCTGCCGAGCGCGGTGCGGCTCAATGCGACGAGCCGGCAGTTGGGCATTCTTTTCGGCCCGGCCATCGGCGGCGGTTTGATGTTTTGGATTGGCGCGCCGGCCGGACTCTTGCTCAATGCTCTGATCTATATGCCGTTGACAATTTGGTTGATGCTGGTGCCGTATACCGGACACTTGCGCGAAGGCGCGTCGGCGCGGCGCGGGCTACGTTGGCGCGATGTCGCCGGCGTACTGCGCGAGATCGCACAGAACCGAGCCATCGTCACCATGATCGTTCTCGGTGGCGCGGCGTCGCTGTTTGTCGGCAACGCGTTCCAAGCCAACATGCCGGAGTTCGCTCACGATCTCGGCACGGAGAAAACCGATTTGGCCTACAACGCGCTGCTCACGGCAAACGCGGCGGGTTCGGTTTTCGGCGGTTTCGTGCTCGACGGCAAGCAGTGGGTTCCGCCCACGGTGAAGTCAGCGATCGCATGTGCGACTCTGTGGTGCGTGTTGATGGCCGCTTTTGCGTTTTCTCACAGCTACCCGTTGTCGCTGGCGCTATTGTTTTTCGCCGGCGCACTAAACCTTGCGTTCTATTCGATTGCCCAGACCATCGTGCAACTGGAAGCGCCGCGGGAGTTGCGCGGCCGTTTGATCGGTCTGTTTTCGATGTCTGCTTTCGGATTGCGGGCGTTTAGTGGCTTCACCGTCGGAGTTGTGGGCGGTTTTATCGGCATTCATTGGTCGCTGGCGCTGAGTTCGATGTTGTTACTGGCGGTGACGATTGCCTTGTTTGCCTTCGCGCAGCGGCGCCAAGCCATCGGTGCGCCAGGATGATCGTCGGCTCGGTGCGAGAGGCGGGGATTTCCATCGCGTAAAGCGCAGCGAGATCACTGTTCGATTCTGATCGCGGACGGACGATGGGTATCGCGGACTCCAGCCATCCTACGGCGCGACTGGCGTGAGTTGATTTGAATCACCCTCCGATATCCGTTAGTGTTTAAGTTTAATCTCGCAACTTTCGGAGATCCCATTGGCATCTGCTGCACCTGAGAAAAAGCTCGCCTTCGCGGCGCTGCATCACAAAGACTTTCGCGCTTACTTCCTGACCACGGCCCTCGCCATGATGGCGGATAATATCGAGCATGTCATCAGCTACTGGCTGCTCTATCAAAAATTTCACTCGCCGGTGCTCGCCGGCTTCGCCGTGCTCAGCCACTGGACGCCGTTCTTACTATTCGCCGTTTACTTCGGCGCCATGGCGGACCGCTACGATTGCCGCAAGGTGATTCAAGTGGCGCAGTTCATGTTCATGGGCGTGTCGGCGGCGTGGGCGTTTCTTTTTTGGACCGACACGATGGAACTATGGCATGCCTGTGTTCTACTCGTGATTCACGGCATGGCCGGAGTGCTCTGGGGACCGGGTAGCCAATTGCTTATTCACGACATCGTCGGCCGCGAACAATTGCAGAGCGCGATCCGTCTCAACTCGACTAGCCGGCAGCTGGGAATTCTTTTCGGCCCCGCGGTGGGCGGCGCCATGATGCTGATCCTCAGCCCATCGGTTGGGCTGGTTGTGAACACGCTGATCTACTTGCCGTTGACGGTTTGGCTGTTCAGCGTGCCGTACACGGGTCATAGCCGCGAGGATGCCGCCCCGGCGCGCCGAGCGATCGGCTGGGGCGACGCGTTTCAAGTTGTTCGCGAAATCTCAGGCAATCGGCCGATCATCACCATGGTCGCCCTCGGCGGTTGCGTGTCGTTTTTTGTCGGCACCGCATTTCAAGCGACCATGCCGGAGTTCGCCCACGACCTCGGCACCGAGAAAGCCGATTTCGCCTACAGCGCGCTGCTCGCCGCCAACGCCGCCGGCGCAGTGGTCGGCGGCTTCTTGCTCGAGGGTAGAGCGTGGTTGCCGCCGAGCGTCAAGACAGCGTTCATCAGCGCCATCCTTTGGTGCGTTGCCATCGCGTCGTTCGCGTTGTCGAACCATTATTATTTGTCGTTGAGTCTGCTGTTCGTGGCCGGCGTGTTGAATCTTGCTTTTTCTTCGATGGCGCAGACAATCGTCCAACTCCGATCGCCGGTGTCGCTGCGTGGCCGTGTGATCGGTTTGTACTCGATGACGAGCATGGGGTTCAAAGCGTTCAGCGGCCTGACCGTCGGTGTCGTCGGCGGCTTGATCGGCGTGCACTGGTCGTTAGCGCTGAGCGCGATGGTCTTGATGACGATCACCATCGCGCTGTTCGCTTTCGCGTTGCCCGGACTGCACGCAAGTCAGCGAAGCTAACCGTACAATTCGAACGAAGGTTTTTAGGCTTTTGTGTGGATCATGCGACAAGTTCAGTTTGTTTACCACGAAGAGCACCCTTCGACTGGGCTCAGGACGGGCTGCGGACACGAAGGGTTCGGATGATTAAAACTCCGAACTTCGTGCTCCCGTCGGCTTTGCTCAGGACATGCTTCGTGTCCTCCTTCGAAAATACTCGTGCGGGGATGATCTTCTGCAGAACGAAGAGGCCGCCTGGGTTCCGTCATACCCGCGAAAGCATGTCCTGAGCAGAGTCGAAGGGCGGGTAGCCAGGTTCATTCGGCGGACAACAAACCTGGATTCCCGCGTGCGCGGGAATGACGAGTCGCGGGGAGGACCACGCAGAGGGAAATCCCTCCATTTTCAGGTTCTGTGG
>JAERMN010000507.1 GCA_016844625.1 Deltaproteobacteria bacterium | reverse complement strand
CGGGCGCAGCAAGAGTTCGCGCAAGTTTTGGAAAAGCACGGCGACAAATATCACCCGTTCAGGTTTGGCATTTTAATGTCGACCTACGTGGCGGAGACCGACCAACAGGCGCGCGCGGAGTGCGAAGAAGGAGTTTGGTATTTTCTAAAGAATTGTTTGAAAGGCCACCTGCGCAAAGAGGGCCGCCAGCTTACCTACGGTCCCGGCGTGCCGTACATCCCCGCCGCGGCGTGGAGAGAGTATCTCAAAGGCTATAAGCCCGGCCAAAAACTTTTGGGTGATGTGGAAAACTGGGAAGAGCTCGACGCGTCGCAATCGATCATCGTCGGCAGTCCGGAGACTGTCACCCGGCGCATTCAAAATCTCATCGAGAAAGCCAAGGTGGGCAATCTGTTAATTCAATTCCAGCTCGGCAATATGCCGGATCATCTGGCGCGGAAAAGTATGAAACTCTTCGCCGAAAAAGTCGCGCCGCAACTACGGCACGATTCATTGACCCAGTTCACTAAAGAATTTCCCGGCATGAACGTCGAGCAATCCGCGGAGGCGGTGCATTAATGAGCGGTCGCACCCTAGAAATCAACGGACGTAAAATTTGGCTTCTCGAGAACGGCAGCGGCGCGCCGCTGCTTTACCTGCACGGCTTCGCCGACGTGCATTCGGTGCAAGAATCATGGTTGCCTTTTCATGAACAGCTAGCCAAAAGCGCCCGGGTCATCGCCCCGGCCCATCCCGGCTGCGCCCAGAGCGACGAGAACAAAGATATTGACGTCATCGAAGACGTGGTCTTTCACTATCTCGAAGTGCTCGACGCGCTCAAACTCGACAAGTTCGATCTCGTCGGCCACTGCCTCGGCGGCTGGATCGCCGCCGAGCTCGCCGCGCGCCACCCCGAAAAAATCCGCAAGCTAGTTTTAATCGGCGCCTCAGGCCTGTTCGTGGAAGGCGCGTTGATCGGCGATATTTTCATGAATGCCCAGCCCGAATTCGGTTCGAGCTACGCGACGTTGCGCCAAATGCTTTTTGCAAACGCAAATCAGCCGAACGCATTAGAAATGTTCCCCGACGGCAAAGGCGAGCTGGAAGACGAAGTGCGCCGCTATCAAATGCTGCGCCTCAGTTCACGCATCGGCTTCAAGCCGCCGTACTTCTACAACCGCCCACTCCGAAACCGCCTGCATCGCATCACATCCCCCGCGCTCGTCATCTGGGGCGAAAAAGACGGCTTCGTCCCGCGCTCCCATGGCGAGACTTACGCGAAGCTAATTCCGAACAGCGGCGAATTGAAAACTATCACCGGCGCAGGCCACAGCGCACACGTGGAGAAACCGGAAGAGACGGCGAAATTAGTTGCGGATTTCCTCGCGAAGTAAACCTATCCAAGTCTCTCAGTATTCCCGGAAGCTCGCACGTCAAGTCTCAAGTATGCGCTCTTGCCGAGCCAACCGACTGAAATATTGATCGAATAACTCCAACTTTACTGAGGCCGCTTGGAATCGTCGAGATTCTTGTCTAGGGCTTTAAGAGAATCCATCAATACCTGCACCGCGTATGCGGTATTGTGAATACCCTTGCTGCCGTCTTCCTTTACAAACTTGTAATTGTAGAGAGCTGCGACAACTTCAATCGGATATTGCGTCTTGGAATTGATAAAACCGCCCTTTGCATCGTAGGGCGGATCTTTCATGGTCTGTAGCAAGCCGCTCCCCTTACTGTTGATAAGCTTATCGAGCAATCCTTCAACTTCCTCTTGAACCGATGCGATCTTTCCATCCCCATCGTAATCGGACGCCGCTTTTCGGTCATAGAAGTGTTTATCGTTTACCTGTTTCATCTCTCCGTGACAGCCAGAGTTGAGGCAGCCGGCAACATTCACCTTAGGACGCTCGTGCACCTCGCCCGCCAGTCTCATACTATGACCACCGATCGACGGTGCGAGCGAATAGCGGCCGGCGGGTTGCGCCATGTGGCAGGTCACGCAATTGGCCGTCGGCAAGACGCCGTGGGCGGAATTAGAATATTTCTTGCCGGGGAACTCATAGGCGTTGGTTCCCAAAAGCATATCGGCTTGTGGCCCGTGGTGCGCCCCCCAGCTATCGTTCGGAATATTTCGCGCCCGGACCTCGTCTTTCGGTGTACGTCGAGCGCGATGACAACTGGCGCAAAGGTTGCCTTTGTCTCGATCGAATGTGACACCATTGACGAGAGTCACTTTGCTTATCGTCCGCAACGAGAAATTGCCCTTGTCGTGGGGCGCATGGCAAGTAAAGCAACCGATCTCCGAAGGATTGGACACAAACTTCTTGACATCCACTTTGCCGGTTTTGGCCCGCTCTACGAACCCCTCGTTCGTGTGACAGCCCTGACAGTCATCCGAATTGGCATAATGTGCGTTGCCGAGCGATCTGTGCCCCGAAGTCAAATACTGCGAACGAACTCCGCGCACGGGATATTTGGTTTCCGAACCATGACAATCGACACAAGATTTCTGAAGAATCGAGTCTTGCGCGACTGATATCGAGGGCAATAGAATCACGCATAGCAAAAACGGCAGCGTACCGAGGTAATGTTTCATCATGGTAGGCCCTCCCCCGTTGGTAGAATTTTTTTCCGCATTAGCTAACCCAAGTATCGGCCCGGTGCTATGGGCTGTCAAGACTTTTTGCGCAACAAATTGTTTTTCCAAAACCTGCTTCACAAAACCTGCTTCTTCCAACCGTCTGAGATAGCGATCGTTGACACAACTCTTCGCGCCAATGCCGCGCGCTTTTGGGTTGGTCTCGGCGAACTGCGCGACCACGGCTTGCATCGCTTGCACCGACGGGTCGGGAACTGGTTGAAGCTGATTGTTGAAATAATTATAGCCTTCTTGCAGCGCTTTGAGATTTTGCCCGCGGGTGAACTGTCCTAACGCTTTGACGGAGTAGTCGCGCTCGGTTTTAAGAATTTTAATCGAAGCTAAATACGCGCTTCGTTGAGTTTACCGCGCTATCGCCAAGCTGGATTTCGCGCCTGGCAACGGAAGAAGCCGGATTTCGCCGCACTCCATTCGGACTTTGAAGGATGCGCTCATACCACCGGTAACAGTGGGTTCTCAGTGCCTATTTTTAGGGTCAACTAAGATTAGAAGCCGAAATTCTGGGATGCCGGCCGAAACTGTTCCACCGAGCAAATACTAGTCGTAGCGGTCACCCTCCAAGTTCCTCACCGCGCCGGCAGCGGATCGGCGCCGGCGAGCTTTTGATAGAGTTGAATGACCTCTTTGTCCCGGGGCAATTCTTTGATGGCGCGCTCTAGCTCTTC
>JAERMN010000084.1 GCA_016844625.1 Deltaproteobacteria bacterium | reverse complement strand
GTGATGTAGAGCGGAAAGGTCGGTTGCAAGAGCGCGTGCTGCGACGAGCCGAAAAACTGCGCGCAGCAGAGCAAGATGAACATGCGGGTCCAGAGGTTTTGCGGTTGAGGGGCGGTCATCGTGCGCGAATTCGAATTAAATATTCACCACGAAGGAGACGAAGAGCACGAAGGAAGAGTTTATGATCCGAAAACCCATTCGTTCTTATTCTCCCGTCTCCGAACTTCGTGTCCTTCGTGGTGAATATTGTTCTAATCGTCGTCATTTGAGGCTTGACCAGTTTTTGAACGTGACGATCAAACCGGGGATGTTGAGCGCGGCGGCGAAGAGAAACATCCAAGAATAGCCGGCGAGCTGAATTGCGCTGCCGGTGAGTAAAGAGCCGAGGCCGGCGCTGAGTGGATAGGCCATCGAATAGGTCGCGATCACTTGGCCGCGTCGTTGGGGATTTGCGTGCTCCAGGGCGAGCGCTAGCGTTGCGGCGGTACCCATCGCGGAACCGGTCATGTAGAGCACGCCGGAGACCAGCATGCCGGCTAGCGTTGTGGCATAGACGACGACACAAAGCGCCAGCGCTTCGAGCGAAAAGCCGACGGCGATCGCCGCCCCACGGCCGATTTTGTCTGACGCCCAGCCGAGCAATGGACGCGCGATCAGGCTCGTCGCGCCGCTGGCGACGTAGTACCAGCCGAAGTTTTCGATGCCGATCTGGCGCGCGTAGAGGACGAGAAAACCCGCCACGGCAGGAAGAGAGATATGCAAAGCGAAAAGCAGTCCCGACGCAAGTAAGATGTCTTTTTCCGGCAGAGTCAAAATCTCGCGCCACCAAGGACCGGCCGTGGCGCGATGGCGAATCCTTTCGCCGCTAGTATTACGACCTTTGAGCACAAGACCGATGCCGGCGCCGATGATCGCGATCGTCATCGAAACCACGAACACGACGTGAAAGCCGCCGAACGGCGCGTCGATCAACCCTAGCGCCAACGCTGGCAGAATCATCGTCGCGCTGCCTTGCGCGCCGCTGTAGTAACCCGAAGCCTCGCCGCGCCGCGCGGCGGGGGCGCATTGGGCGAGCAACGCGTAGCCGCCGGAGTTGACGCTCGCCCAACCGACGCCGCGGCAACTGTTGGCGAGCATGATCGTGCCGACCACCGGCACGAAGCAGAGGAGAACACTGGCAGCCTGGATCAACAGCCCGGAAATCATTACGCCGGCTTCGCTCCAACGATCGGACCAGTAGCCGACCAGCGGCCGCAACACCATGCTGGTCGCAGCGAAAGATGCCATCACCAAGCCGACGACGAACGGCGATGCGCCGAGGTGGGTTACGTAGATCGGGATCGTTGGCTGCAAGACGAAATGTTGCGCGTAACCGAGAAACTGCACGATGCAGAGCAACACGAAGGCGTGCGTCCAGAGAGATTCAGAATGAGTCGCAGTCATCGAAGTTGTGAAGCGCCAAAAATGTCCCAAGCTTTCTTATACAAGCTTCACGGCGAAGTCGCTAGGACGCGTGGATGGGAAAAGGACGAACATCGAGGATCGAAGATGGAGAATCGAAAAGTGAGAATAGTGAATTCTATATTAACCCCGCCTCTTGAGGCGGGCACAAAATTATGGGGTTTCCAAAGAGGGCGAGCATCCCCTTTGCGATATTTAAATCAGCGGCGGGGTTAAATCCCCACCCGCGAAGTGGCTTCGTTTAATCGCTGCGGGTTAATTCCCCGCAGCTTGCTGCGTTAAACTAATTTCCTTTCCGAAGATCGTCATTCCCGCATGCTTTTAGCGGGAATCCAGGCGAAACCGGAACTGGACCGCCGACCCATTCGACGTGGCTCAGGGTCGCCCGTCGAGAGCCTCTGGGTCGAACGATGGTGAGCACAGTCGAACCACGATAGAAACATTCGGGGGTGACGCCTTTGGTATATTCTCCTCGGTGCGTTCTGATACCCCGCAGCTTGCCGCGGGGTAGTTCATTTCACTCCGAAGCCAGTGAGGCGATTCTTCTACGCGAGATGCGAGCGGACCGGTTTGATCGACAGCTGGAAGTGAGAAGAAATCGGGACTGTGCTCGCCGCTAGCTAGCCCGCAGCACCGGCATGACTTCGCGGGTAAACAAGTCGAGAGACCTGCCGCAGGCTTCACGGGAAATTCCCGGCACCGAGAACCTGCAAACGAGATGCTTCACGTTTAGCGCGTTGCGGAAGCGGTTGATTTCATCGACGCATGTTTTCGCATCGCCTAAAACTATTCGGTCTTCGGCGAGCCGCTTGATCGTGAGTTCACCCTCGGGCCGTTTGACCACCGGATGCGGCCAGCGAAAATACATTCTCTCAAACGCTTGGAGAAACGAGCCGCCCGCCGTATCGATCGCCGCTTTCGTCGTGTCGGCGACGAACACATAGCGAAACAACGCGACTTCTCCCTCGCCTTTGCCATGTTCCTGGCAAGCTTGGTGATAGATCCGCGCGCTCGGCGCAATCTCGGCAAGATTGGCCGAAGGGCCGACAAACCAGGCGTCGCCCAAGCGGGCAGCGCGGCGGATCGCCGCCTCAGCCCACGCGCCGAACCATATCGGCGGCCGTGGCCGCTGCGCCGGCCGAGGCGCTACGGTGGCATCGGTCACTTGGAAATGCTTGCCGCGATGGGTGACGTTCTCTTCCGTCCAGAGCCGCAACAGCAAGGCGGCGGCTTCCTCCATGCGGCTGCCGCGCTCCTTGAGCGAAGTGCCGAAGGCGGCAAATTCTTCCGGCGCATAGCCCGCGCCTATTCCCAAGATCAACCGACCACCGGAGATCATGTCGACCATCGCGCCTTCTTCGGCAACCATCATGGGATGATAGAGCGGCAATAAGAGCACGCCCGTGCCCAGGCCAATGCGGCTCGTGCGGCTGGCGATGGCGGCGAGCCCGATCAGCGGCGCGGGATGTAAAATGGGATTGTTGTGATGCTCGCCGAGCCAGACCGAGTCGAACCCAGCCTGCTCCGCCCGTTCGCATTCGCGCAAGGTCTCGTCAAAGCTCGCTTGTCCTTGAAGAGGGCTTAAGCCGATTTTCATTTTGGACCTCTTTGCTCACTGACGTGATTTTTAAACGCACGGCAGAAATTATTGGACCATGCCGTTCTGACAATGTAAATTAGTTTGCCCAGGGAAAAAACCTGAGAGCGATTCAAAAGCGATGGCAATGCAGCGCCCAGTCCGCCCGCGTCGAAAACCGGCGACGTGAGCTCCCGCGAGGCCAGACCGGTTTCTTTGTCAGTTTTTTCAAGCCAGGCCCTAAATCGACTGGTTGCAAACCGAAAAAAGTCTACGGCGCGGTCGATGCCAAGGATATTCACGATTTGCCCAAGGACAAAATCCCTGCGGAGCTGCTAAGATCCGGGGGCAAGACTGCTCGCCCAAACCGAGCGTCAATCCATTCCCGTGCGGATCCATGAGGTCAAGGAGAAAACGCTCGTGGTCAATTTCAACCATCCCCTGGCGGAAAAGACGGTGATCCTAGAGGTCAAAGTTCTCGATATCATCTCTGTCCAGAGAATCGAGCGACCAGCGAGTTAAGGGAGTCTTGTCAACCGCTCTTAGAACAGCCAAGAGTTCGCAGTCGGTTTCGAGCAGCCCATGTGGACTCATTCGACGAGCCGCAGGTAGATCGTGACGCGGTCGCACTAGGGGAGAACGCGCCAGTATCAATGAAGCAAATCCTGACACCAGCCCGGATTATTCGCGCCAGGCCGCGATCGAGCTTCAACCCTTCCAGAGCGAAGGCAAAGCGGTTGTGCCTTGAAAATGCAAGCGTGGTGAGTTGCTTATGAAACCACCTGCGAGAAGATCAAGCATCGTGCCGAGCGCCGGGCGGGAAATGAAACATTCGCGCTGGTGCCTTCGCTCCTCCAGGGTCACACCTCGATCGACAGAGTGTCGAGAGTTTTCCTCGTAGCATGAATAATCCGGGCTAGTGATCTGGCTATCGGCAGGGCGATCGGAAAAATTCCGATGGACATTGAGTTCTCACTGGAGTAGAGGAGTTTTCAGAAGCGCAGCAAATGCTCAATGGGCTTCGCTACGCCGCGGCGGAAACCTAGTCATTGCTCGTAAGCGCTTCTTTGCGGCGGGTTTCGAAACGGTGCCCTATACGTCGCTGACGCGACGCAGATTTCATGATCAACGTAGAGACTCGATCGCCGCTCGGCGCCGCCCAAGAGCTGGCCCCTACCATCCGATCCTACGCCGCTCAGATCGAGGCGGATCGGGAGCTGCCGCGGCCACTTTTTGAGGCTCTAGCCGCTGCCGGTTTTTTCAAGCTGTTGATTCCGCGCAGCGTAGGCGGCGCTGAGCTCGACTTGCCGACTTACGTCCAAGTGCTGGAAAAACTCGGCAACGCCGACTCGAGCACCGGCTGGGTCGTCAACCAGTGCGCGGTCTTCGCGACCTACGCGGCTCAAATGCCGCGCGACGTCGCTCGCTTAATCTGGATCGACACGCCCCACGCCGTCGTCGCCAATACGCCGGCGCCAACGGCGCGGGCCGTTGGGGTGCCCGGCGGTTACCGGGTCACCGGCCGTCAGGGATTCAGCTCGGGCTGCCGGCAGGCGGCTTGGCTGGCGGCACGCGCCCTGATCCAGGAAAACGACCAACCCGCGCTTACAAACGGTCAACCTGACGAGCGCTATCTGTTCGTGCCGGCTGCCGAGGCAGAGTTGCTCGACACCTGGCATGTGCGCGGCATGCGCGGGACGGGGACCCATGACTTTGCCGTGAAGGACGTCTTCGTGCCCGCAGAGCGAACGGTTCTCCAGTCGGGTGCGCCCCTGCTGGAAAACGGGCCGCTCTATCAGTTTCCCCGGAGATTGCTGTTTGCCTCGGGCGACGCCGCGGTGGCATTGGGTGCGGCCCGCGCATGCATGGAGGCGTTTCTTGAGCTCGCTGACGCCAAGACGCCGCGCTCTATGCAGGCAACGCTGCGCGATCAACCGGTGATTCAAGCGACCGTCGGCCGCAGCGAAGCTCAACTACGATCCGCGCGCGCTTTTTTGACCGAGGCGGTGAGCGACATTTGGACCGAGGCGGCGTCCAGCGGCGCAATCACCTTGGACCGGCGCGCGGCCCTGCGCCTGGCCACTACTCATGCGATTCGACTGGCGGTCGAGGTCGTCGATTCCGTTTATAATGCTTGCGGCGTTACGGCGATCTTCGAAGGAAACCCGATACAGCGCTACTTCCAGGACATTCACGTGATCAGTCAGCACACCCAGGGACGCCTCGCCCATTACGAATTGATCGGAAAATATGCGCTGGGGCTGAAGGCCGATCAAGCGCGATTCTAATCGGAACCTACTAAATGGTTCGAGCACTCTTTTGGCCGAAGCACGATCAAGGTGCTCTCCACCCGATCCATAGCCCGCGAGTTGTGTCGATTAGAAATACGACAGCAATGAGGCAGAAAGTCGAAGCGTAGAAGTTTGGACGCAAGCTGCTCTGATGATCAACCGGATTCGGCTAGTGCAAGTGTGACCGAGTCGAGGAAGATAACTCAATACTCGCGCCCGACCCTCGTTAGTCTCCGGCTTCAGCGATTTCCTATGGGCTCCAACCCGCTTTTCATGATGGCGTCGACCGCCTCGGGCGACGATAGGAACCTGACTACCGCGTGAGCCGCGTCCGAATCGCCGGTACTCAGGGCGACGCCGGCCGAGAATATAGACACCTTCTGCACTTCCGCCGGCAGCGGCGTCACGTGAGCTATGCCGGGCACGGGAAGCAGCTCGCTGATTTGCTGGAAGCCGATTTCCGCCTCTCCGCGCGCGACCACCACGCCGACTCGTTCGCCACCGCCGATTAGCCGGCTTTTGCTCATCACCTGGTCGGCGATTCCTAAGCGCTGATATAACTCCGTGGTGAGATACTCGCCGCTTACGCTGGCGGAGTAGGCGATGGATTGCGCTTGCAAGAGCGTGCGCTTCAGCGCATCGACCGTGCTGATGTCCGGCTTCGGGGCTCCCGCCCGCACTGCCATACCGATGGCTGAGCGTGCCAGCGGAGTATAGCTTTCGGCCATGATCAGGCCGTCCTTGATGAATCCAATAAGTACGCCGTCTGCGACAATGACAACGTCAACGGGTTCACCACGACGCAGCCGATTTGGGATGGAGGTCTCCCCCGTCCCGATGGACGTTGCGGCGGTGACGAGTTTTTTTTTCGTAAGGAGTTCGAGCCGGGGAATGAGTTCAAGATAAGCCGCGGTAAAAGCGCCCGAGGTCATGACCCGGATTTCATCTGTCGTCGTATTCATGGTTGTCTTAGTCTTTTCAGCTGTACTCTGGAGGTGATCGTTGCTATTGCCTATCTCACAGCCTTTTATCCCTAAAGCCTGCGAGCGATCAAGCTGCGTCAGCAGTCGCAACGCGTTCAAGGTTCCATGTTCAAAGTTTAACGTTGAAATCCGCAGGCGCGGAGCTTGAATAAAGCAGGGTGTTTGCCTAAACGCGCATAAACGGAATGGGCGCGATTTCCCAGCGCGAAGTCGTGTCGAGGAACAGGCCGCACGGACACGATCACCATGGGTCAAAGACGACGAGCAATGGTGGCAAATGGTTTGTCATTATCCTGTGATTTCTCAAATTCGCGCTGGAACTTTTGAACCCTTGAACTTTGAACGATTTTATTCACATTTAGTGTGAGGAATAGGAGATATCCCAATGCCGATGATTGATGCCGATACCCATGTCGACGAGTGCGAAGCCACGTGGAAGAAGTTGGAGGGTACGCCCTACGCGAAGTATATCCCGGTGACGATTGCGATGCCGCCCGATGAGGCTAAACGAGCCGGCTATAACCCGACGAACAGCCGCTGCTGGGTAGTTGAAGGCAGGCTGCAGAACCGCGCGATCCGAGATGACGTCAACCATCCGCCCCGGGTCCTGCGAGAGCTTGAGGACGTGCTGGGCCGCTTGACCCACATGGACAAGATGGGCGTAGGTGTACAGGTCATCTTCCCGACATTCTTCATCCGCTACAATACCAGTAACGCCGAAGCCGAATGGGCCCTGACCACGACCTACAACCGCTGGCTTGCCGACAAATGTGCGCCAACAAACGGCCGGCTGCGCTGGGCCGCCGTGCTGCCGCTGCTAAATCCTGACAAGGCTGTCGAGGAGCTGCGCTGGGCGAAACAACACGGCGCCTGCGGCATCTTCAAGCGCGGATTCGATCTCGACAGAAAAGTAACCGACCCGCACTTTTTTCCAATTTACGAGGAAGCCAGCGCGCTCGACCTGCCGCTGTGCATCCACACCGGCCATCCGCTGCCGGGGCACGAATGGGACCGGGGCTTTCCCATCATGTACTCCTTCACCGAGCTGGTGAGTTCCGGTCTTGCAAAGAAGTTCCCGAAACTTCGCTTTGGGCTCATTGAGTCGGGGGCCTCGTGGATTCCCTACACGATCTCCCAGTTGGCAGCGGTTAAACGCCAATCGCTGCGCGGTCAACAGAGTCGATTGCCCCGCCTGTTTGAATTGGAACCGGAATTGTTCCGTGCCAACCGGATGTTCGTCACCATTGACCCGATTGACGACATCGAGTCTCTACTGAAGTTCGGCACCGAAGATAACCTGATGATCGGCACAGATTACAGCCATACCGACATCTCCGCCAACCTGAGCGCGCTGGACGAAGTGCGCGGCTGGGTGGATGAGGGCAGGATCAGCAACGCCCAAGCCGACAAGATTCTCGAGAGCAACTCCCGGGCGTTCTACGGACTTTAGATAAAGATGCCTCGACCGCAGCCACTGCGCCAATCCAGGGCTTCTTGCTGCGGCCGGGTAATAAATTCTATATTAACCCCGCCTCTTGAGGCGGGCACAAAATTATGGGGTTTCCAAAGGGGGCGAGCATCCCCTTTGCAATATTTAAACAGCGGCGGGGTTAAATCCCCGCCCGCGAAGTGGCTTCGTTTAATAGTCATTCGACTGAAAAATTGCCGGAACGGTTACGCATCAGGGCCGAAACCTGAGGCTGCTTAATGCCGAGAATCGCCCCCGCTTCTACTTGTGTCAGGCCGCGACTCTTGATGATGCGGTAGATCTGCAGAGTGAGATGGGCCTTGAGCTGCTCGCGCTCGGGATTGGCGAAACCAATATCCGCAAACACGTTGCCGCTGCTTTTTTCGAAGGTCGTGCGGTTTTCGTCTTTTAGTCGCTATTGTTAATTGCTGCTACGCGGGTTAAGCCGCTGAGCTTCCGCGAGTCTGCGGCGGTGGTGGCGGCTGTCGATTTCCGGCTACCTCCGGAGGCTGGCTATCTCGCTTCGATCCGCGATGTAAACCTGGCGGTTCGCGACTAACTCGCCTTCTTCATCTCTTCGGCCAAAATTTTGTTGACGAGAGTCTGATAAGGCAACCCTTTTTTCTCGGCGCTTTTGCGCAACCAACTCAAGACCTTTGCGTCTAAACGAATCGCGATGAGCTTTCTCGGTTCATCGCCGAGAGTCGGCCGGCCGACCCGACGCATGCGGGAAAGCTGTTTGTCGGAAAGTTCCGGAATATCCGAAAAATTAATCTTCCTCGCCTTCATAATTTTTTCTTGCTTTCCGGCTCGCTCGCCGCGCGCTGATAACCCGTGTGATTTCTTCATCGTCTGTTCTCCTTATCGTATACGCTATAACCAAGACTCTACCCAGACTACTGTTTGCCGGCGCAACCGGCGCGCTTCACTTTCAGAGTGCTCCACATCGTCACCATCCAGGCCGGCTGGATCAAGAAACGCCGTGACGGCTTCTTCGAAAAATACCCCGTGTTTAAGCCTGTTGCTTTTCGCCTTTCGGGGGTTCCAGTCGAACATTAATTATGTATATACAATATATACGCAACGTGCAAGTACGGTTCGGGGGAATTGCCGAGCAGGCACAGGACGCCCGCGAATTTGCAGTGGTATCCGTGTCGGACCGCCCAACTCTTAACTCAAGAAGTCTTTCCCGTCTCGCCGCGGTTTGCTGGACTTGCAGAGCGGCCCTTTGCGGCTGTAGATTGGCGCCATGATCAACAATAATGAATATGAAGTAGACGAGCGGGATCTCAAGTATCAGCACCAGGCAGGCAAAGCGTGGCTGGCTCGCATTTATCAACCCAAAGGAGCGGGACCATTTCCGGCCATCGTCGACGTGCACGGCGGCGCGTGGCACAACGGCGATCGGACGAATAATGCCGGCATCGATCGAGCGCTGGCGGCCAAAGGCATCGTGGTGGCCGCTATCGATTTTCGCCAGCCGCCGGAGGCGGGCTATCCTGCTTCTATCTGCGACGTAAACCTCGCCGTGCGTTGGCTCAAGGCGCATGCGGCCGAGTTCAACGGAACGACCGCTGTAGGAGCGTTCGGGAATTCCAGCGGCGGCCATCAAGTCGTGCTCAATGCGCTTCGACCGCGGCACGCAAGTTATTCGGCGCTGCCGCTGCCG
>JAERMN010000506.1 GCA_016844625.1 Deltaproteobacteria bacterium | reverse complement strand
AAACTCTGACCCAAAAGCTTCAAATTCGAAATCCGAAATCCGAAACAAATTCAAATGTTCAAATAACAGAAAATTCTAAACGGATTCGTTTCGGTCCGCGGGGCCTCTTTAGATATTCGGATTTCGGATTTTACTGTCGTCGTCGTGTATAACGATTCGGAGTGCCGATGGCCAAGCCAAACCACAAACCCAAGAAAAAGCGGATTCTGAATGCCGCTCAAGTCAAAGCGATCTTCGAGCGTTTCGCCCGCGAGATGGCGAAACAATACGGCAATCTCGATCAAGTCGTCTTCATCGGCATCCGCACGCGCGGCCCCTACGTCGCCAAGCGGCTGGCGGAAATCATCAAGAAGCGGCACGGCAAAGAGATTCCCATCGGCGAGATGGACATCACGCTTTACCGCGACGATCTAAACGCGCTGCTCCCCGGCGGCACCATCGACCACACGCGCATCCCGTTCGACATCGGCAATAAGATCGTCGTGCTGTTCGACGATGTTTTGCATACCGGCCGCACGGTGCGCGCCGCCGTGGATCATCTAATCGATCTCGGCCGCCCGCGCATGATTCACCTCGCAGTGATGATCGACCGCGGCGGCCGCGAACTGCCCATCGCCGCCAACTACGTCGGCAAGAAAATTAATTTGAAGACCGGCAGTAACGTCGAAGTCCGTCTGAGAGAAGTCGACAAAGCGGACGAAGTGTTGGTCGAGTAGCCGAATGGGGATCGCACCACGCGCGGCGAAGCCGCAACCAAGTCGAAGGAAACAGATAGCCGCAAAGTACGCAAAGCACGCAAAAGGGGAAATCGGATTTTCTCCCGCCAAGCATGTCCTGAGCGAGGTCGAAGGGACGCAAAGGCGCCAAGTTCGGAATACTTTTCTTCCTTTGCGCATTTTGCGTTCTTTGCGGCTAATTCTCCGAATCCGAATTTCTTCTTACTTTGTGATCTTTGTGCCCTTTGTGGTCAATTTTCCGAATCTTCACTTCAGCAGGTAGCCGAACAGCTCGCGCGCCTTGCGCACCACTTCCTGGCTCGGCGCGTTGACCTTGGGGAATTTATCGCCCCATTCATAGGGCCGCGTGGCGTCGATGACCATTCTGGAATTGGTGAAGTCGCGCACCTTGCGCTGCTCCGGCGTCAACCGCGGGTCGGCCGGCGTGCTGCGCATACGGCGCAGAATATCGACTGAAGTCGCCGGATCGTAACGCGACAACGTCGCCCACATGAGCTGATCCAAATTGGAAACGTCGATATCGTCGTCGACGACGATCACCATCTTGCAGCCATACACCGACGCGCCGCAGCTCGCCGCCAACACACCGACCTGCTTGGCGTGGCCCGGATAACGTTGCTTGATCGCCAGCGCGACCAGCATGCGCGAGGCGCCAATCTCATGCGGCCAAACTTGCGTGACATCGGGCACGCCGGCGCTCTGCAACTGCTGCTTGAGCATCGCCGAGCGCATGATCGCGCGGTAGCGTGCCATTTCGTCCGAGCCGCCGCCAATTGGCGGCACGCCGAGTATAATTGGATTATTTCTATGATAAACCGCTTCGATCTCCAATACCGGCTGCGCGCTCTCGTCCGATGCATAGTAACCGGTCCATTCGCCAAACGGCCCTTCGAACTTGCGGTTGTCGTTGTTGAGATAGCCTTCGAAGACAATTTCCGAGTTGGCCGGGAACGGCAGTCCCGTAATCTTGCCGCGCACGCACTCGACTGGTTTGCGGCGCATGCCGCCAACGACATCGTACTCACACACGCCATACGGATGTTCCGTGCCCGCCATGAAAAAAAACAACGGATCGCCGCCCAGCACTAGCGCGATCGGCATCTTTTCGCCTTTGCGAAAATATTTTTGCCGGTGCATATAGCCATGCTTGCCTGGAACCATGAGCAGGCTCACCGTCTTCTTGTCTTGAATCATGGCACGGTAGCAGCCGGCGTTGATCCATTTCTCGTCCGGATCCATGGTGACGGAATAGCAGCCGGTGCCGATGTAACGCCCGCCGTCGTCGACATGCCAGATCGGCGTGGGGAATTTATCGATGTCGACATCGTCTCGTTGGATCACGTTCTCAAAAACCGGCCCACTATCGACGAACACCGGCGGGATATTTTGCGGCGTTTTTTGATAATGATCGAAGTAGGCGTCGCTCAACTCTTGCTTGGTTAGTCCTTGCGGGAAACCGAAGGTCATGCCGCGGCGTTTGCCGGCAAACGTGTTTACGATCACGCGAAAGCCCTTGGGACAGCCCGGCACTTCGTCAAAGATCACCGCCGGCCCATCGTCCGGCGGCACGACAACATCGGTCGCGAGCCCGATTTCCTCTTGCCACGACGCGCCGAACACGGTTTTTAACTCACCGAGTTTCTCGGCCTCAGCCATCCACTCGCGCAGGTCGGTAAATGCGATATGCGGCTGTATCTTTGAACTGTCGAACATGCTGACCTCCGGTCACTACTTCGTCTTCGACTTCCATATCGCCAAGAATCGGGCCTGCTGTCAACTGCGTGACAGTTCGGATTGGCCAAAAAAGAATCTCGCGAGTTTCTGGACAGTCCGCACGCATGTATCTCCTTTCTCCCAAATCTATTTACTTGGCATAGCATATTTGTGATACTTTTTTGTGCCTTGGATTCTACAGCAGTACGAGGACGCCAGAGGGCGACGCCCAGTGGACGAATTCTTGGATTCCTTGTCCGCCGGCGATCGTGGGCTGGTCAAGGCGAAACTCTTTTACCTACAAGAGCGGGGCAACCAGCTCAGAGAGCCCCATTCTAAGAGCTTGGGAGAAGGATTGTTGGAGCTAAGAGTCGGCGCCTACCGACTCTTTTACTGCTTCAGGCCTGGCAGCAGAATCGTCTTGCTTCACGCCTTTACAAAAAAGAGTCAGGCCACACCACGACGAGAATTGGAATTGGCGAGAAAGCGAATGCAGGAGGTTTAGATGAAACGGGGAAAAGCTGTAACGTTCGACCTGAAATTATCCGAGGAGATGAAGCACCCGCGCTTTGCCGCGTCCTTCCGCAAAGAGCTTAGTCGCATTAGGCTAGCGGATCAAATCACCGAACTCAGAGAGAAACATGGCTGGTCGCAGGCCGATCTTGCGCGCAAGGTGGGAACTACCCAGTCCGGGATAGCGCGCCTTGAGAACCCCAACTATCGAAATTACTCTCTGGCGACTTTGGAAAAAGTCGCGACAGCGTTAGGCGCACGATTGGTCGTGGGACTGGAAGCAATCGGTCGCCACGCCGCGTAATGATTCCACCGGCCTGCAAAATGAGAACAGCAAAGATGG
>JAERMN010000505.1 GCA_016844625.1 Deltaproteobacteria bacterium | reverse complement strand
AAGGATGGCAGCGGCTAATCACTGACAAGTCGTTCGGCAAGAAAATGATTCAGAAATACACTCGTGACACCAGCGACGAGATGATCGAAGCCGGCTGGCTGCATGCGCTGGACTACATCGCCCGCCCACTATACATCCCGCGCGAAAGAATTATTGAAATCCTAGAGCAAAGCATCGTCCCCGATGCGAAGAAGGCCAACCCGGATCAGTTTATCGACAACAGCGTGGTGAATGAATTAAGCGACGCAGGCTTCTTTCGGCAGATCGGCATGAATTAAGATTGGAGTACTGGAGTGTTGGAATACTGGGGCCGCCCGCCGCTCCAAACGCAGCGAATGCGATGCTCCGTCCTCGATCTTCAATCCTTGACCCAATACTCCATTACTCCAACTCTCCATCATTCCATTCTTCTCATCGCACCTTCATATTCCAGCCGTAAACCCGTTCGCTCGGCAGCGGCCGGTAGTCGATGTTTTTGGCCATGCCAAAGAGCAACTGGTGGCGCCATAGGAACTGCGCCGGCGCGTCGTCGGTGATGACGCTCATCGCCTGGGACAGAAGTTTCTTGCGCTTCGCTGGGTCGAAAGATTGCCGTTCGGCCGACAGTAACTCGTCCAGCTTCGGATTGGAGTAACCGATGCGCGGGGAAGCGCCGGTTTGAAAATATTGCGACAACGCCGCGCTCGGATCGACCACGCCGCCGCGACCCATATAATAGAAAGGCACTTTACCGACCTGCACATTGGCCCATAGCGTCGCCCACTCGGGCGTGACCAGTTTGGTGCGAATCCCGACCGCAGTGAGCATCGGCACCATCGCCTCGGTCAATTGTTTATCCAAGGTGTATCGCCCCACCGGCGTGGACAACTCGACGTCCACCCCGGTGGGATAACCGGCTTTCGTCAATAGATCCTTAGCTTTCTCCGGGTTGTAAGTATACTTCGGCTGCAGATTGGGATCATAGCCGTACTGGCCTTCGCCGATCGGTCCATCCAGGCGCGACGCTTCGCCTCTGAGAATGGTTTTCATGATCGTCTCGCGATCGATGGCGTAGCCCACCGCTTGGCGCACCAGCTTGTTATCCCATGGTTTCACTTTCGGCATCATCGCCAGAAACATGATCTCGGCGGTGTGGAACTTGACGATCTTGTGATTAGGGCTGCGCTCGACGCGCTCGCGCAGATGCGGCGGCACAAACTGGGCGATCTGAATTTCATTATTTAATAGCGCCGTCACCCGCTGTTCCGGCTCACGCATAAGACGGAAAACGATCTCGTCGGGCGCCTGCGGATATTGCTTCCACATTGGATGACTCTTATCCTTGCCGATGACTAAGCGTTGGCCCGGAATCAATTCGCGAAATTTATAGGGCCCGGCGCCGATGGGATACTGCCGGTCAGCGACCTCGGCACCATACTTGTCATAGATCGCCTTGCTCGTAATGAGAATCCGGTCGAAGAGATATTCGAGTAACGGCGCCGTCGGTTCTTTGGTCGTGATTCTTACCGTGTACTTGTCGATCGCCACCTCGCCGGCGACTGCCGAAACGTTTTGGAATTGTTTGGTAAAAGGATCGCTGCGCGTGCGCTTGAGGGAATGCACGACATCCTCGGCCGTCAACGGCAAGCCGTTATGAAACTTGATGTCCTTGCGTAAATGGAAAAGCCAATTTTGGGGATCCTTGACCTCCCATTTTTCCACCAAGAGTCCGACATGCTGGCCTTTGTCGAAGTCGTAGGTGCCGAGGCAACCGAGCACCATGCACCAAACGCTGTACATGAGCGAGACGCTGTCCGCATAGGGATTGAACGTCTCCATCGTCTCAGTGACGCCGATAGAAATCCGCGTCTCGGCGGCCTTGAGCGGCGCAACGGTAACAGCACTGAGAAAAGCTGTAAGGGTAATGGCAGCAACGCGAGTAGTTTTCATGGTCTCCCCTCCTTAGTTAGGAATTACGATCCTCGATTCATCACCCTCAACCTTCTGTCATCCAATACTCCAATACTCCAACACTCCATCACTCCAATTTTTTCTCCCGGGCAAAAGCAAATTTACTTCCATAACTGTTTATAGAATCCTTGGCTATCTAACTCTTTGACGAACCGGTCGTCGTAAAACGCTTCGGGCTTGGCGTCCTTGGCTTTGGGGTTTCTAACCGCCGCCTGATTCAAAACCTCCTGGATACCCTCGCGCGTGTTGTAGGGAATCTTGTCCACGTAATCCAGGGCGTACTGGTAAACTGTATCTAGGGTTTTCGCATCCGTGGCGCGGGCGTATTTGCTAATTGCGCGCCGGCTGAGTTCCTTGTCCGTAAACAGCCGGTACACCGCCTCCGAATAGGCCTTCACAAATCGTCGCACCAGATCAGTATTGGCGTTGATAAACGATCGGCGCGCCATAAAAGCATCGTGGGGAAAGTAAACGCCAGCCTTGCCCATATTCATTAATACTCGCGCGCCGGCCTCTTCGGCCCGAAGATTGGTCGGGCTGGAGAACGGAGCCGCGACGATGGTACGAGTACGCAACATTGCCGCAGCAGCAAAGAGATCCCCGGTTTGTATAATGGTCACGTCTTTTCCAGGTTCGAGCCCTTGCTTGCGCAAAACATAACGCATCGTGAAATCGGTAGAGGAACCGAAACGGGTTACCCCGACCGTCTTCCCGCGTAGGTCATCGACCGTTTTGATTTCCGCTAAAGCCATGATGTAAAAAGCCGGAACTTTGACCATTGACCCGAACATAACGACGTCCGCCCCACCCAAGCTCGCATCCACAGCGGCACTCCCAGCCGCTCCAGCGATTGGCAGCTCGCCGCCTAGCATCGCCTGCACCATCAGCGAACCCGAAGCGATGAGTACCAGTTGAGAATCGATATCGTATTTTTCGAAAATCTTTCCCTCTTGCGCCACCCAGAGGCCGGCGAAAACCCCGCTAGCGCTCGAGTAGCCGTGCGCCAGCCGATCCCTCGCCATCGTCAAACCCGGCAACGCTACGATCAGAATGAAGCTGAGCAAAACCGCTTGAATTCGATTGTTCATCTGCTTGGTCTCCTAGTCTGTCGATCGACCCAAACCCGCACTCAAGTAACTAGCCGCAAATTAGAGTGTGTGTCAACTTACTTTTTCGCAGAGGGTGTGCGACATAAAAATGGGTAAAAATTGACTTTCCCTTTTGTTTGGCCCATTATCTTGATGCTTAACAAGCAACCAGATAAGGAGGCTCTATGACCGAAGACCTGCAAAACCTCGAAGACCGACGGGATCGGCTGTACCAAAAACTCCCCTCCTTTGGCGATTTCCGCCTGGGG
>JAERMN010000002.1 GCA_016844625.1 Deltaproteobacteria bacterium | reverse complement strand
GCCAAAGCGTGCGGCAAGCCTATTCTTGGCTTGCCCGGCTATCCAGTTTCTGCGCTCGTCATCTTCGATCTGTTCGGTGCGCCGATGTTGCGTCGTTTGGGCGGCGAGAGTGTGGAAGCGTTGCAACGTTTTTCTCGGACGGTCCGCGCGCGGTTGAAAACCAACATCGCTTCGCAGTTGGGGCGTGAAGACTACGTCCGCGTGACTTTGGAACACGACGCCGCCGGATACATCGCGACGCCGTTACCGAGCAAGTCGGGGGCGATCTTCACACTGGTTAAAGCCGACGGCATGGTGCGCCTCGAGATGAATCAGGATGGGTTGGAGCAGGGAGAAGATGTGGAAGTGATTTTATTCTAGTTTCGAGTTCCGAGTTTCGCGTTTCGGATTGAGGAGGAGCGGAACTCGAAAGCGGCCCCGCGGACCGAAACTCGTAACTGAAGACTGCCGAAGGCCATGGCGCGCAAACGTTATCTTAAGAAAACTCCGCTCGCCGAGGCGCGCGAATTATTTTTGTCGACTGTCGATCCGTCGCGCCTTGCCGCTGAAGAGATTCCCATCGACGACGCGCTGGACCGCATTACCGCAGGGCCGATATTCGCCAAGATTTCCTCGCCGCACTATCACGCCTCGGCCATGGACGGCATCTGTGTGCGCGCGGAGGAAACTTTTGGCGCCACCGAGTTTGTCGGTAAGAAGCTCGGCTTAGCTGATTCCGATTCACCCGCCGCCGGTGCATTCAACTATGTCGACACCGGCAATGCACTGCCCGCTTGGGCTAACGCGGTCATCATGATCGAGAAAGTGCATCAGGTCGATTCTAGGACGATCGAGATCTTCGAATCCGTCGCGCCGTGGAATCATGTGCGCTTGGTCGGGGAGGATGTCGTTGCGACGGAACTGTTACTGCCGCGGGCGCATCGTTTGCGCCCCTACGATCTCGGCGCGTTGCTCGCCGCTGGGCATACGACGGTGCGCGTGAAGGCGCGGCCGAGAATTGGGATTATCCCGACGGGCGACGAACTGATTCAGCCCGGCGAGGAAGCGAAACCCGGCGCGGTGATCGATTTCAATTCCACCGTCCTGGCAGCCTTTGTCCGTGAGTGGGGCGGCACGCCGGTAAAATACCCGCGCGCCAAAGATGATTCGAATTTGCTGAAAGCGGCTTTGTTGCGTGGCGCCGAAGAGTGCGATCTGGTGACGATCATCGCCGGCTCTTCGGCGGGCGAACATGATTTGACTGCCGACGTTGTCGCCGCTGCGGGCGAATTGCTCGCGCACGGTATCGACGTGATGCCGGGCAAGCCTGCGGTGTTGGGTTGTGCCATGGGCAAGCCGGTGCTCGGCGTGCCTGGCTATCCGGTGTCGGCAATTGTCATCGCGCGGGAAATTCTCCGACCGGCAGTAGAAAAATTTTTGAGTATCGCGGCGCCGTCCTATCCGACGGTGCGCGCCGTCGTGCCGAAAAAAATTGCCTCTCATCTCGGCCTCGAAGAATTTATCCGCGTGACTTTAGGACGAGTCGGCGAGAAGCTGGTGGCCGTTCCTTTGGCGCGCGGCGCCGGCGTGATTACGACGATGGTTCATGCCGACGGCCTGATGCGGATTCCCAGTCTGGTCGAAGGGCTCAACGCCGGCGAAGATGTTGAGGTCGAGCTATTGCGGCCTATTGCCGATATTGAGAACACGATTCTTTGCACCGGTAGCCACGATCTCGCAATTGGTGTGCTCGAAGACCAACTCAAGCTCCGCCATCCAGAATTGAAAATCGCCGCGACCAACGTCGGCAGTCTCGGCGGTTTGCTCGCACTACAGCGCGGCGAGACGCATATGGCGGGAACGCATCTGCTCGATCCCGACACTGGCGTTTACAATATTCCAGATATTCAGCGGACGATTGCTAAACTTCCCGTGGTGCTGGTCCACCTGGCTCAGCGCGAGCAGGGAATTTTGATCGCGTGCGGCAATCCGAAATCGATTACAAGTCTCCAAGGTCTTGCCAGAAATGGCGTCCGCTTCGTCAATCGCCAAGCGGGTTCCGGCACGCGCGTGTTGCTCGACTACCAGCTCAAAAAACTGCACATCGATCCGGCGGCAATCGCCGGATACGAGCGCGAAGAGTTCACGCATATGGCTGTCGGCGTAGCTATTGCCAGCGGACTCGCCGACGCCGGCTTGGCGGTGCGCGCGGCGGCCAATGCTTTGGGCTTAGATTTTATTCCGGTCGCCACCGAAGAATATGACTTGCTAATTAGCTGTTCGTTCTTCGAATCGGCGCGCGGTGCTGAGTTGCTCAAGATCATTTGTGCCGACGGCTTCAAACAGGCGGTTACCGCTCTCGGCGGCTACAACACCGCTCAGGCGGGAACGGTTCTCTATCGTCAGTAGGTTCACCCGCTTTCTAAACCGATTTGGTTTCATTTCCCGCCGTGTCGTGGCGCACGCGTGATATTTACTTTCTCAGCCGCTCCAAATTGCCGGGTGCTGGCACATTGTCACGGACCTGTCGCGCTCTATGCGCAGTGGTCCGATCATGCCCCGTACGGTCTCCAGCTGTCCATTTCTGTACTCACAGTATCCTTCAGGCGTCACCACATTCCCAATTAAATCGAATACTTACCTGCTAGCCTGGGTTGGCATCGGCATTGCGGAAAGAACCTTGTCGGCGCAACCCCGGTGTATGGATCGGAATTTCGACCAGATTCGGCTGTCAACTCTGGCAGAGGCGGCGAGTCTGCTGCATATCTCGACCCGGACGCGGCAGCGCATGATCAGCAACCAGGATCTACCGGCTCTCAAAGTCGGTGCGCAATGGCATGTGCGTGCGAGCCCGCTAGCGGAATGGACCGAGCGCCACGAAGGCCGGGCGATCCGGGTGAGTCCCAAGCAGATAAATTGAGGATGACAATTATGGCGTCTCCGGCACTGGTTAATCCTGCGAATTCGATTGACGGCGGTTGCGGTAGCATCGATTAGCAATGCGAAAACTCGATACAGTTAGGTTCCAGCCAACCGGTTCATTCTTACGCCAACTGCGCCGGCGCTTGTTGATGATTATCTTGGTCGCGGTCGTGCCAATCCTCGGCGTGCTTCTCTACCAAGCTAAGCTGGCGCGCGATGTCCAGGTCGGCGAGGTTCTCGAAGACGCTTGGGTGACTGTTGAGAACGTTGCTATTCGTCAAGCCCGTTTCATCGATGCGGCGAAACAAGTTTTAACATTGCTGGGGGATACGGTTGAGTTGATCGACGGCGATGCAACGCGCTGCCACGGCTTTCTCAAGCAGGTTGCGGCACACAACCAAATGTATGTCGATCTGGGCGTCGCCGACGTCAACGGCGATGTCCTTTGTCGCTTAAGCGATAGCGCTGAAACTGATTTAGACCTGACGAAGAAAAGCCACTTCCGTGCTGCGTTAAAAGCAAAGTCTTTTGCCGTCGGTGACTACCAAGTGCGTAAACCGTCGAACCGAAAGAGTCTCAACTTCGCTTATCCAGTCCTCAATCGCGATGGGCAAGTTGGGTCGGTGATCTATGCCGCGTTGGATGTGAATTGGATTAGCCAATTGGCGGTGGAAAACAACCTGGCACCAGGAGTAGCGCTATCGATCCTCGACAGCAAGGGCACGCTGTTGGCGCGCTTCCCCGAGCCGGAAAATTGGATTGGCAAGCATTTCCCCGACGCGGCGCTATTTGAAATGGTGCAATTGCGCAGTCAAGTTTCAAGGGATTTGGTCGGGCTCGACGGCGTCGAACGCTTCTATGCTTTCAAGCCACTTTCGCTGCCAAACACTGTCGGACAGATTTACGTGATGGTCGGCGTGCCGAAGGATGTGGCTTTCGGTGCGATCAATCGGCGCTTAGCGCGCAATTTGCTCTTGCTATTTTTCATCGCGCTCTCGGCCACCGGCATCGCCTGGCTGATCGGCAGTAAGTCGGTTATCGGGTTCGTTAAAATGCGCGCTGAAGCGGAAGAAGTGCGCGGCCAGCTCGCCGCCATCGTGCAGTCGTCGGAAGATGCGATCATCGGCATGTCGCTCGACGGTATCATCACCAGTTGGAACGACGGCGCGGAGACCATGTTCGGATACCAAGCTGATGAGGTCAAAGGCCGGTCGATGGACCTGTTGATTCCGCTGGATCGGCGCAGCGAGATTCCCGAACTGCTAGGGATCGTCAATCTCGGCAAGGGACTCACCCGTTATGAAACTGAACGCATTCGCAAAGACGGCGAACGTCTCTATGTTTCGGCTTCCTTGTCGCTGATCCGCGACGCGGGCGGTGACGTAGTCGGGGCGTCGACCATCGCCAGAGACGTCACGCTGTTGCGCAAGGGCGCGGAGCAGTTGCAAGCCCACGCCGATCGCTTAGAAAGGCTCCATCTGGTGGCGCAAGATGTGGCCGGGACGCTGTCGGTGGACGAAATCTTGCGGCGCGCGTTGAACCGTTTGGTGTCAGGTAGCGGTTTCAAATACGCCTTCGTGCATTTCTCGCAACCGGTCGCCGGCCGCAAATGTTTTGCGGCTAGCGCCGAGCCCTGTTCGATCGATGCAATGGAACAAACATGGCAGCGGCTAGGCGAAGATTTGATCCAATGCGTTTGGCAGTGTCGCAAACCTTGGTTCGTGGAAAATCTGGCGGCCGTGCCGGAATTCATTTCGGTTAGCGGCGCTGACGATCTCCGTGCGATGGCGGTCTTACCGCTCGACCGGGGTGGTGATGATCCTACGGTGTTGACACTGTTCAACGCCGAGGTGCGCTCGTTTGGCGCCGAGGACTCGCAGTTTCTCCAAGCGGTATCGCGTCAAATCGCGCTGGCGATAGAGAATGCCCGGCTTTATGGCGCGACGGTGCAGGCCAATGACGAACTACGGCGAGAAATCGACGAGCGCGAACGGGCGGAACGAGCCTTAGCCAATTTTACCGCGATGGTTGTTCATGACGTGCGCTCGCCACTGGCCAGCGTTATTTCGATCGGCGAATCGCTGCGCGATGGATTGTTCGGACCGATGACGGAGCTGCAACAAAAATGGCTATCAAAGATACATTCCAATTGCCTTAGTTTGATCCATCATGTCAGCGACTTTCTCGATCTCTCAAAGATCGATGCCGGCAGGCTCCAACTGGTGCAGGCTCCGGTGGATTTCCGAGCGCTCGTGCGCGACAGTTTGCAGGCCTACACGCTCGAAGCGAGTAAGCGTAGTATCACGCTCAAAACCGACATCGGTGCGTGCTTACCGGCTCTCTCCGTCGACCGCCTGCGCATTAACCAGGTGCTGGAAAATCTACTGAGCAACGCCTTCAAATTTACTGAAGCTGGGGATGCGATTGAGGTTCGTGCGCGCGGGGTCGAAGCGTCAGGGATCGTGGTTTCCGTCAAGGACTCCGGCGTCGGCATTCCGCGCGACGAGTTGGATCGTATTTTTGAACTCTACGGCCAAGTCGGCGATGGCCGAGAGTCCAATCGCAAGGGAACCGGCCTAGGTTTGGCGATCTGCAAGAGAATCGTCGAAGCCCACGGCGGACACATCTGGGTCGAGAGTGAATTGGGAGAAGGAAGTACGTTTTACTTCACTTTGCCGGGAACCATGGACGCGGCTGAAAACGTCATACCGGCATGAGGCCGTGTTTTTTGCGCGGCCGCTCTTCTTTTTTGAAGCGCAGCACTTCCAAGGATTGAATCAGCCGCTTGCGCGTTTCGGCCGGGCGGATTGCCGCTTGGGCGAATTGTTTTGATAACGCTTCAAATGGGCCACTGAAACGCTCCTGATACTCCGCGATCTTTTCGGCTCTAGTCTTGGCTGGGTCCGCAGACTGCTCGATTTCGCGTTTATAGAGCACGTTCACCGCGCCGCCACCGCCCATGACGGCCAATTCAACTCCGGGCCAGACGAACAGTTGATCGGCGCCCATCTCGCGCGTGCACAGCGCTTGCTTGGCGCCGCCGTAGCCTTTGCGTAAAACGATGGTGATCTTCGGCACGGTCGCTTCGGCGTAGGCGTAGAGCATCTTCGCGCCGTGGCGGATGATGCCTTTTTCTTCTTGCTGTTTGCCGGGGAAGAAGCCCGGCACGTCCATGAGCGTGATAATCGGAACGTTAAACGCATCGCAGAAGCGAATGAACCGCGCCGCTTTGTCCGAGGCATCGACATCCAAACTGCCGGCGAGAAACATCGGCTGATTGGCGACAAAGCCGACCGGATGGCCGTCCATGCGGCCGAAGCCGATGACGAGATTGCGCGCGAATTTCGGTTTTAGTTCTAGGAAGTCACCGTCATCGACGATGGCTTTGATGACTTGGACAATGTTATAGGCGCGCTTGGTGTCTTCGGGAACCACTTTTTCTAAAGTGTCGAGCGCGCGCGCGGGATCGTCTTGGGTATCTTTGCGCGGCGGAAGTTGCTCGAAGTTCAATGGCAAGAAGCCCACGAGTTTGCGAATCGTTGCCAGGCACTCCTCGTCGTTCTTGGCAACTAGATCGGTGACGCCGGAGACTTCGGAGTGAATTTTCGCGCCGCCCAATTCTTCCATCGTCACCGTTTCGCCAAGCACTTCTTTGATCACCGCGGGCCCGGTGATGAACATCTGACCGGTATTTTGCACCTGCAAGATGACGTCGGTCAGCGCCGGCGAATAGGAGCCGACGCCGATGCACGGTCCCATGATCGCGGAGATCTGCGGAATGCAACCCGAGGCGATGCTATTCTCAAAAAAGATCTTGCCGATCGCCGAGGTTACCGACAGACCTTCTTGAATGCGCGCACCGGCGGAATCGTTGAGGCCGATCACCGGCACGCCGAGCTTGCGCGCGGTCTGAATGACGTAGGCAATTTTTTCCGCGTGGGCGCTACCGACGCTGCCGGCGAGTACCGAGCGGTCTTGGGAGTAGACATAGACCGGCCGGCCGTCGATTTTGCCGAAGCCGGTGACCACGCCGTCCGACGGCAACCGCCTTTCCGCCATGCCAAAGTCGCTGCACTGGGTTTCCGCTAGCATGAATTCTTCGACGAAACTGCCTGGGTCTAAGAGTTTGTCGACGCGCTCGCGCGCGGTCAAGTTACCTTGGTCGTGTAGTTTGGCGACGGTTTTAGGGTCGCCAGCGACGACCTTTTGTTCCAGGCCGGAGAGTTTTTTTTCTAGCTCTTCGCGCGATTGCGCCATGGCCGCACCTAATTTACCCGCCGACGATGCCCATGCCTTGCAGCACCGAAAGCATCACGGCGGCGGCGATCACCGAACCGATCTGGCCGCCGGCATTGGCGCTCATGGCATGCATCAGTAGGTAATTTTTTTTGTTGTACTTTTGCCCCTCGGCTTGGACAACGCGCGCCGACATCGGAAACGCCGAGATGCCGGCGGCGCCGATCAGCGGATTGATTTTGCCGCCGGTAAGCGCACACATGGCTTTGCCGAAAAGGATGCCGACCGCGGTGTCGAGGCTGATGGCGATAAAACCGAGCGCTAAGACTAGTAGAGTTTGCGCCTTGAGAAATTTATCCGCTTCCATGGTCGCGCCGATGCACAAACCGAGCAGCAGAGTGACGATATTGGCGATCTCATTTTCCGAAGCACTCTTGAGGCGCTCCACCACGCCGCTTTCTCGCATTAGATTGCCGAGCATCACCGTGCCGATTAGCGGCGCCCCTTTGGGAGCCAGAATCGACGCAAAGATCGTTACGGCAATCGGAAAAATGATCTTGGTGGTTTTCGAGATCGGTTCCAGTTTCACCGCGCCCATGACAATTTTTCGTTCCCTCTCGGTGGTCAAGGCGCGCATGATCGGCGGTTGAATCAACGGCACCAAGGACATGTAAGAGTAGGCCGCGACGGAAACGGCGCCGAGCATGTGAGGTGCAAATTTCGAGCTGACATAGATCGCCGTCGGCCCATCGCAGGCGCCGATGATCGAGATGGCGACGGCGTCGAGCTTGTCGAATCCCAAGGCGAGGGCAAGCAGCAGGGTGATAAAGATGCCGAATTGGCCGGCGGCGCCGAGCAAAATGATTTTGGGGTTTTCCAACAACGGCTTGAAATCCGTCATGGCGCCGATGCCGATGAAGATAAGCAATGGAAATACTTCCGTGCGCACCCCGGCATCGTAGAAGAAACGAATAAAACCACCTTCCGCCATCATTTCCGATAATGGGATATTGACCAGGATCGCGCCAAAGCCGATGGGTACCAGTAGCAGCGGCTCGTAACCTTTGCTGATGCCCAGATAAAGCAGCAACGACCCGATCATGATCATGATCACATGACCCGGGCCGAGATTTAAAACTCCGAGAAACAAACCTTGTGCACCGGAGACGAGCGCGGATTCCATTGACCGAACTAACCTTTCTTAGCTGCCGACGGGTCGGGCTGGTACGGGAAGATTTTCTTGATTAATAAAATCAGCAGGCTCAGCAGCCAAAGGACCAGCATGGTTCCACCCATGCCGATCAACGCCAACGTCCAGCCGAACGTCCATGTATCCATCGGTTCTCCTCGAGTAAAAATCAACGAACGGGTGAGACTGCTTGCGAGCTTATTCGATAATCGCCAGCACTTGTTCGGCTTCGACAGCTTGACCGGGAGATACTTTGATTTCTTTGACAGTGCCGCTTACCGGAGCAACAATCGGAATCTCCATCTTCATCGCTTCCATGACGATCACCACTTCGTCCTCGTCGACATGATCGCCAACGTTTTTCTCGATTTTCAGAATCTTGCCTACCATGGGGGCTTCAACAGTTGTCGCCAAGACGTTTACTCCTTCGGCCAGAATGTTGCGTAGCCGCTATTTAGAAGAGTTCACCCTTCAAAGTCAATGCTCTAAGCGATTGCGCGAACGGTTTTTGGCGGTTGTTCGACAGCCTTGAAGCCAAGCCAGCGCAGTGCCGCAACCTTGCTTTTACCCAATGTATACGATAAAAATCTGATAGTTTTTTTCGGAGGAAAAATATGTCCAAACCGGCAACGCAGTTAGAAGATGTGATGGATAACATTCCCTATTACGATAAGTGGCAGCTGGACGAGGGGATTCCCATCGTCAAAACCTTTTTCGTTCAAGATCTAAAAAAAGTCGAACTCAAACCTTGGGCTCGCACCGGCGGCAGCGGCGCTTTTATTAATATGGAAGGCGCGGAAGGGGCCACGGGCGCCTATGTCAGCGAGATTCCCGCCGGCAAAAAATTGAACCCGATGAAGCACCTGTATGAGGATTTGCATTTCGTCCTCAAGGGGCGCGGCGCAACGACGATTTGGAACGATAAGGGCGCCAAGCAAACCTTTGAATGGCACGACGGCAGTCTCTTCGCTTTGCCGCTCAATTGCAGCTATCAGCACTTTAATGGCTCAGGCGACGAGCCGGCAAGATTTTTCTCCGTCAACAGTATGCCGATCGTCTTCAATCTGTTTCACAGCGCGGATTTCATCTTCAACACGCCGCGTGATTTCACCGACCGCTTCGATGGCGATCCACAATATTTCAGCGGCAAGGGCAAAGCCCATCCGGGCCGTGTTTGGGATACTAATTTCATCGCCGACGCGCGCAGTTTTGCGCTGGAAGATTGGGTTGAGCGCGGTGGCGGGGGAAAGAACGTAATGTTGGAGATGGCCAATGGCTCGATGGCCGCGCATATCTCGGAATTTCCCGTCGGTACTTACAAGAAAGCGCACCGCCATGGCCCCGGCTTTAACGTCATCATCATCAAAGGCAAAGGCTTCTCGATGTTTTGGCGACAGGGCGAGGAGCCCAAACGTTATGATTGGCAGGACGGCAGCGTTTTTACTCCGCCGGCGATGATGTGGCACCAGCACTTTAACACCGGCGCTACCGGCGCGCGCTATCTGCCACCGCGTTTGGGCGGGATCAAGTACAGTCTGGGCGAGGGCTTTGGCGATATCACCAAAGTCGACAAGGACGTAAAAGCGGGCGGCAATCAGATTGAGTATTTCGATGAGGAGCCAAACATCCGCAAGATGTTCGAAGAAGAGCTCGCCAAGTCCGGCACGACGACCAAGATGAATCAGGATTTTTACAAACGGCCAGCGTAAGCGAAATCAAAGTTTTTCTCTTCAACGCCCCGCATGGCATCTCGCCATGCGGGGCGTTTTTTCTGAGAGTCGCTCCACGGTGTAGGATTTTCGTCCCATTTTTGCTGCATTAGACCCCTCACATTGCCCTTGACACTCGGTTCTTGCCGGCAGTATGTTCGGCCCTTCTCTTGGAGGGGGCCGTGTCGGGCGCACGCACAAAGGATGGCTTCTCGACAATCGAACTGCTTGCCGGCGTGGCGGTCATGGGTATCGTTGTCGCCATCGCTTTACCCAACTGGCGCGGCTGGTTTTCTTACTACTCACTAAACAACTCGACCCGGCAGGTGCAGTCTGAGCTGCACGAGATCAAGATGCGCGCCGCCGCGGAAAACATCGGCTTTCAGCTGGAGTATTTGCAGGACGCCAATGCATATACGATTCAAAGAGATGGCAAGACGCTGGTGAACAAGCCATTAGCCGATGGAACCACGATTACAAAAGCGGGAACGATCTCATTTTCACCACGCGGGACCGCGGGCGCTAATCGGGTGCGGCTGAGCAGCGCCGATGGCAAGTGCCGGCAGATCGTTGTCAGTGCTACTGGCCGGGTGCGGGTTTGCACGCCTAACAACTGCGCACTGGATTGTTAGCCATGACTTTGCACAGATACGTCGACGGCAGGCAAGCCGGCTTTACGTTCAACGAACTTTTAGTGGCGATGAGCATCGTCGCCGTAGCGGTGTTGGGATACTCGCTCAGCAGCATTGACGTGCTGCGACGCCAAACGATCGGCGACAACTCGACGGTCGCCATCCATTTAGCTCAGGACAAGATTGAAGAATTGCAGGCGCGTAAGAATCTGGCCGATGGCGATCTTTGCCCGAGCGGCGGTGACCGCGGCATCTCGGCAACTGGCAAAAATCCGCGGATTTTTGATCGCTGCTGGCGCGTTGCGACATCGGCTCTGGGAGACGATGTCAAGCAGATCGAAGTTACCGTCTCGTGGCGCGATCATAGCGCCCATCAGGTGACGCTATCAACCTTGAGCTATCGCGGCGAGTAATTATGGTGCGACGATTTCATGCTAACCGTGGCGCGACTTTGATCGAACAAATGGTCGCGTTGCTACTCGGATCGGTGATGATCACGTCCTTGTACGGTTATTTTCGCAGTAATCTCTATCAGTTCATCGCCCTTGAGACCAAGACGGGGACTCTGGAAGATGCCCGCGGCGCGTTGGACATCATGCTGCGCGATCTCAAGAACGCCGGCTCGTGGGGCAGCGGCAGTGTACCAGCGGAAACCGACAGCGCCGACGATCCGGATCACGACGCCGATAGCGTCTGCAATCGGGTTTACGCGGCCACGGCCGGCTTGCTTCATGTGCAAATGGATCTAAACGGCAATGGCAACTGCGCTGACAACGAGCCGCGCGAGAATATTCGTTACGAGCTTACCGGTCCGACCTCGACTTGCCCCGGCGCACAGATCATTCGGCGAAATGGCGAGTGCTTGGTGGCGAACGTTGTCGCGCCGACTGCGGGGAAACTGTTCAGTTACTACGACGCCGACGGCAACGACCTCGGCAATGCGCCGCCAGCCGATGCGATCAAGCTCGTCAGGATCGCTTTCGCTGTTCAAGTGAAAAATCCCGACCCACGAGTCGGCGGCAACCTGACCTCGACGCTGTCGAGCAGCGTTGAGTTTCGTAATTAGCGAGCGCTGCGATGCATGACCGCTTAACTCATCGGCTTGGCGAGAAGGGCATGATCCTTTTTACCACCCTGGCGATACTTTTGATTCTGGTAACGGTGGGCATCGCGAGCCGGATCATGGTGCGCAACGATTATCGCGTGTTGACCAACCTGCGCGGCGGCACCGAAGCTTTCTATATTGCCGCGGCCGGATTGGAATGGAGCAAGCATGAAATCGTGCGCGCCGCGACATTTCCGCCGGCGCCAGCCAACCGGACGGAAAACTTTGCCGCTGGCACATTTGCGGTTACGTTTGTCACACCGGTCGTCACCAGCCCGCTGAGCGCGAAAATTATCGTTCGTTCCGTCGGTACGCTCCGTAACGCTTCGCACACTCTGCAAGCCCAATTGACGAAGGATTACGATCTCGCCGACGCGGCGATCGCGCTGAGAGGCAACCTCGCCCAGGTGAACCTGAGCAGCAATGGAATATTTATTTCCGGTGCAGATCACGATCCAGTTACCGGCCATGCGTCCGCGGCGACAAGGCCGCGCCCGGCGATCTCTGCCGCTAGCGATTCAATCGTTGATCGGGTCAATCAAGCGGCAGCTGTACTGCCGACAGGGAGTATCGACAGCGCGAGTGGTGTCCCGCCGATCGCGCCGAGCACGTACCTGTCCACGAGCGTGATAACCCAGCTGGCCAACGATCTTTGCGGCCAATCGTCGGTGATTCAAAGCGCCGTGCCTGTGACGGGGGCGTTGGTTTATGAAAATCAAACCTGGGGGAGCAGGAGCGTGCCTCAACTTCGTTGTATCGACGGGCTGGCGTCGGCAGGCGATGGCGTGACGCTTGCGGGAACGGTCAGCGGTGCGGGCATTCTCATCGTTAGAAATGCCGATTTAATATTGGCTGGCACATTGCGCTGGGAGGGGATGGTGATTGTTACCGGCAGTGAGGTCGGTCTCAAGGTGACGGTTTCGAGTAGTAAAGAAGTACTGGGAGGTATGATCCTGAACGAGACCGGCCATCCAAGTAACAGTACGGCGGTCTTAGATATCCAAGGAAACTTGCGGATACTTTTTAGCCGGCAAGCTCTGTCTCAAGCGTCGACGCTCATCTCAGCGTCCATTCTCAATCAAACTTATTCCTCCTTGCCCTCCCTAATTACCCAGAATTACTGGCGAAGTGTTACTCCTTGAGTATTTTCAGCGAAATCGGCAATTTACATTGCGCGGGTAAGATGGTAAATTTCTAACTGCAACGTTTGGACGGACGGAAACGATTAAGTTTCGGGCAGCAATTGGCCGATAGAGCATTAAGGGCTTAGGCTGATTTGGTCGATAGATTGCGGCGCGAGAGGGAGTGAGCATGGATACAAAGAAGACCATCATGGTGGTTGACGATAACCCGGACATCATCACTATCGTCAAGACCATTTTGGAGGGGCGGGGCTACACGGTCTTTAGCGCATCCAGCGGTCCGGAGTTTCTAGACATGCTGCCAAACCATAAGTCAGACCTGATCATCTTGGACATCATGATGCCTGAGATGGATGGCCTTGAGGTCCTTACCCGGCTCAAAGGCAAAACCGAAACCGCGACCATTCCCGTGATCCTTCTTACTGCAAAGGTTCAGTACGAAGATGTACTAGGCGGTTATAAGCTAGGCGCTGACTATTACATCACCAAACCGTTCACCAGCACCCAGCTGGTCAATGGTATCAATCTGCTGCTCGGCGAAGCCAAGGCCTAATCGGGTCATGCTCGTTTCGGCCTGTACCGTTTTGCTTTGAACTGAAAGTTAACTTTCTAGGTTTGCATCTTCAAGCGGTTTTCTTCATTCTCTTCATTCATGATTCGTTTCGTTAGCTTCGAAGGCGGCGACGGGACCGGTAAGACCACGCAGATTCGCGCGCTAGAGAGCTATCTGCGCAGTCGTGGCCGCTCAAGTCTGGCGACCCGGGAGCCGGGTGGAACGTCTCTGGGCAAATTGATTCGCAAAGTACTCTTGGAGGTCGGCGACCACGAAATCGCGCCGTCGACCGAACTGTTTTTGTATTTGGCCGATCGGGCCCAGCATGTGAGCGAGGTCATTAGGCCCGCGATCGACGCCGGTAAGATTGTTCTATGCGATCGCTTCACCGATTCGACTTTGGCATATCAGGGATACGGGCGTGGCATCGATGTCGCGCTGCTACGGCTGTTTAATGATGTTGCCGATCACGGCGTACGGCCCGATCTAACGTTTTTGTTGGACTGCCCGGTGGCTTTGGGACTGGCACGCACAAATCAACGACAAAGGGAGGCGGCACAGCCGCGCGAAGACCGCTTTGAGCGTGAGAAAATTGAGTTTCACGAAAAAATACGCGCCGGTTTTCTCGCCATGGCGCGCGCCGAGCCGGCGCGCTTTCGCGTCATTGACGCGGCGCAAGCGGCTGAAGACGTTGCGCGTGACATTCAAAAAATCGTCGACCAGGAAATCTTTTAATGGGCTTCGCAGACATCATCGGGCAGCAAAAACCGTTAGCCGTCCTGCGTGCGGCCTTCGCCAGTGGGCGGCTGCACCACGCCTATTTATTTCTCGGGCCCGAAGGCGTCGGTAAGCACACCGTCGCCGTCGCTTATGCCAAAGCGATTCACTGTAGCGAGCTGACAAACGATTTCTGCGAGGGTTGCGTGAATTGCCATAGAATTGCCGACGGCAACCATCCGGACGTGCGCGTGATCGAGCCACTCTCTGGTAAGAAAGAAATTAGCATCGCGCAGGTTCGCGAGCTTGAGCGTGAGCTCAACTATCGGTCGTTTACCGGCAAACGTAAGATCGCGATCATCGATCCGGCGACGCTGCTGAACTCATCGTCGCAAAACGCGCTGTTAAAAACCCTCGAAGAGCCGCCGCAGGATTCATTGATCATTCTGATCGCGGCCAATACCGGGGCACTCTTGCCGACTCTGCGATCGCGCTGTCTGCGCCTGTCTTTTGCGCCGCTGGCGCGCAAAGAGGTCGCCGGTTATTTACAGCTGCGCCACGGCGTGGGTAGTGCCGATGCGGAGTTCGTCGCGGCTCTTGGCATGGGCAGCATCGGCGCGGCGTTGAGTCTGGAAAAAGACGATTTGATCGAAAAGCGCCGGCAATGGACCGCTATGCTGGGCTCCTTAAAAATCAAAGACTATCATGGGGCGATGATCGCCGCCGAGGCGCTGGCGCGCAATCGCGACGAGGCGCTTAAATTTCTCAAATGGGCGGCAAGCTGGTATCGGGATTTATTGATTCATGCGATCGATAATAATTCGGACGAATTGGTGAACTTGGATATGCGCGAGCAGATCGCCCAACAATCGGCCGATGGCGGCGTTGAGGAGAAGCTGCGGGCGTTTTCCCAAAGCGCCGGCGCCGCCGCGCGCATTCAGCGCAATCTTAACCGGCGCATGGTGTTAGAGAAGTTTCTCTTTGGCGTGGTCGGAGGGCGCTGATGGAACGCATTTACATCACCACGCCGCTTTACTACGTCAACGCCGAGCCGCATCTCGGCCACACTTACACGACAGTCGTCGCTGATACGTTAAAGCGTTACTACCGTTCGATCGGCTACGACGCGTTTTTGCTCACCGGCACCGATGAACATGGCGACAAGATCGCGCAGGCGGCAGCGGCCAGCGGCACGGAGCCGAAAGCTTACGCCGACCGCGTCAGCGAATTGTTTCGTTTGACCTGGGATACCTGCGGCATCGCTTACGATCACTTTATCCGCACCACGGACGATTATCACAAACAGTTCGTCCAGAGCGTACTGCAAAAAATTTACGACGCCGGCGATATTTATTTCGGCGAGTACGGCGGCTTTTACTGTTACGGCTGCGAACGTTTCTACACCGAGAAAGAACTGGTCGGCGGTAAATGCCCGGACCACCAAAAAGCGCCCGACTATATCAGCGAGAAAAATTATTTTTTCCGAATGAGCAAATACCAGCAGCTGCTGATCGATGCGCTGCAGTCCACGCCAGGCCTGATTCGGCCGGAACGCTACCGCACGGAGGTTTTGGCGTTCTTGCGCGAACCGCTTGAAGATTTGTGCATCTCACGGCCCATCAGCCGTTTGCAGTGGGGCATCGCGCTGCCGTTCGATTCTAACTACGTCACCTACGTTTGGTTTGATGCGCTGCTCAACTACGTCAGCGCGTTGGCGCACCGCGGCGGCGATTCGCTCGCGTCGCTCTGGCCCAAGGCAAACCATCTGATCGCCAAGGACATTCTCAAACCGCACGGGATTTATTGGCCGACCATGCTGATGGCCGCGGGCTTGCCGCTTTACGATCATCTGAACGTGCACGGCTACTGGAATATGGATTCCGGGAAAATGTCGAAAAGTTTGGGCAACGTCATTCGTCCATTGGAGATGAAAGCGCGCTTCGGCATGGACGCCTTCCGGTATTTTCTTTTGCGCGAAATGGCTTTCGGCCAGGACGCGAAGTTTTCCGAGGAGGCGCTGGTTACGCGTATCAACGCCGATCTGGCCAACAATCTTGGTAACTTTGTCAGCCGCGCGCTGGCGATGCAGCAAAAATATTTTGACGGTGTGGTGCAGCCGTTAGGCGCGATCTGGCCGGCCGAAGATCAGGAGCTGCGCGACAAGTTTGCCCAGGCGGAGAACGAACTCAAAGACTACATGAAGGAGTTGCACTTTCACCGTGCTTTGGAAGCGATTTGGTCGGCGCTCGATCATGCCAATCGCTACATCGTCCAGACCGCGCCGTTTACGATGATTAAGGACGCGGAAAAGAAAGCCCGCGTCGGCGCGGTGTTGCATCATCTACTTGAAGTCGTTCGCACGCTCGCACGTGTGCTGGCGCCGTTTATGCCGGATACCGCGGTCGAATTGCGAGATCTGCTCGCCGTTGGTGTCGACAGTTTGAAGGCGCCTTGGGGCCGAGGCTTCGTTGCCGGTCATAAAATCAACCCGCCAAAAGTTCTGTTCCCGCGCATCGAGACCGACGCTAAGAAGTAGATTCGCAATCCCTCATGTTGATCGACAGTCACGCCCATATCCAGGGCAAGGAATACGCCGGCGAAGCCGAGGCGGTGATCGCGCGGGCGCGCGACGCCGGCGTCGAGACGATCATCGTCGTCGGCGGCGCCGGCGATATGTCGAGCAACAGCGAAGCGGTGGCGCTAGCGGCTAAGTTTGAAAACGTTTACGCCACCGTCGGCATGCACCCGCATGACGCCAAGGATGTCGACGCCGACGAATTGAAGACGCTGAGGGAATTAGCTTCGCATCCGAAGGTGGTTGCGGTTGGCGAAACCGGCCTCGATTATTACTACAACCACTCGCCCCAGGACACGCAGCAGCGCGTGTTTGCGCAGTTTATTCACATGGCGCGCGACACAGAGTTGCCGATCGTCGTGCATGAACGCGACGCGGCGCAGGAAGCCGAGGATTTATTGCGCCGCGAAGGAGCGGGAAAACTGCGCGGCGTGATTCATTGCTTCACCGGCAACTACGAAGCGGCCTGCGGCTATCTTGACCTGGGATTTTATCTCTCTTTCACCGGCATCATTACTTTTAAAAATGCCGAGCCGCTGCGCGAAGTAGTGCGCAAAGTGCCATTGGAAAAAATCTTTGTCGAAACTGATTCGCCCTATCTGACGCCCGTGCCCCATCGCGGCAAGCGCAACGAGCCGGCTTATGTGCGCTTCGTCGCTGAAACGATAGCGAATGTAAAAGGCGTCACGCTCGACGAAGTGGCGCGCGTGACGACGACCAATGTGCGCGCGCTGTTTGGCATTTAACCGCAGATCACGAGCCTTAGCTCGCCTTGGCGCGCTGGCGCGCCAGCCAGAATGACGTGGCGACAAAAGCGCAAAGCATCAGGCCTTGTGCCGCGAGGGTTTCCACGGTCGGATAAATGCCCAGCATCGGTATCGCCGTGGGCGCGTTGAGCGGCGTAGTGGGTAGCCACTGAGCAGCTTGCAATTCCTTGATGCCGGTGCCGGCGAAGATGAACGCGACGAGATAAAGCAGCGTGCCGGTGGCGCCGAAGAAATATTTAAGCGGCAATTTGAGGCCGAGTTTTAAAATAGCAAACGTGGCGAGGACCAACAGCAGTAAACCGGTCGCTAATCCCCAGAGTACCGGGCCATGATTGCTTTCGTTTTGCATCCACAGCGCCTGGTAAAACAGCACGACTTCAAAGGCTTCCCGGTACACGGCGAAAAATGAGATGCCGGTCAGACCGAAGACCCGCCGGGTCGAAATTCCTGCCTGCACTTTCTCGTGAATAAACTGCTGCCATCTCCTTGCTTCCGAGCGCGTGTGTAGCCAGTAGCCGACGTAGAACAATGCGAGCGCAGCGAATACGGAAATGAATCCTTCCATGCTTTCGCGATGGCGCCCGCTGAGGGTTAAAACCGTTTCGGTGGCGAGCCAGGTGAGGCCACCGCAGACCAAAGCGAGAATCCAACCTAAATGGATGTAGCGAATCACTTCCGTCGCGCCCATGACGCGCAGCATGGCGATGATTGCGGCGAGAATCAGCGCGGCTTCCAGACCTTCGCGCAGGATGATCAATGCCGAGTTGGCGAACGCATAGTAGCCGGAAAAACTGTCGTCGCGGGCGAGCACTCGCACGGCCTGATCAAGATTCACTTCGAGATCCAGATGGCGTTTCTGAATGTCTTCGGCGGAAGCGCCCTGCTTGATGGCGTTACGAAGCTGACCGAATAGGCTCTCAATCTGCCCGCCGAGATTCGAATCTCTTGCTTTTAACATCGGCTCGGCGAGCTCAAAGCCGTCGAGATAAGCTTCAACCGCTTTCTGATAAGCCTTTTCTTTGTCGCCCTTGCTGTAGGCGTCCATTGCCTCGCGCATCAGCCCGCGTGCAATCATGAGCGGGTCTTGAGTCTTCGTCTCCAGGATACCGCGGCGCAGATGGGCCAGGAGACTTAATGCGTCGGCGTCTTGGCTTGCGTAGGGTTTAAGCTTTGCTAACATTTGCTCGTCGGAATGTGTCGCTAACAGTGCTGCGGTGGTGAATTCAGCGGGCAATTTCTTCGCCTGGAACAATGACGCCCCTGCTTTTGCGGCGTCCGCGGAAAACCGCAGGGTAAAAACATAGAAAGCTACCTGCCAACGCTGTTCGTCGCTGAGAGCCGCGAAGGAAGCCATCGCGGTGCCTTCGACGCCGAAGCTCGCGGTGTTGTAAACCTTAAACGGCGACAGGCCGCCAATCCGTTCTGGGTCGGTGAAGTTTGCCGGCAGCGGGGTTTTGGGATTCATGCTTTCGCGCCCGGGCCCGTCGCCTTTACCCGCGGCGCCATGGCATTGGGCGCAGTTATCGTCGTAGAGCTTCTTGCCGTCCGCCAACGCCGGTAGTCGGCGCGGGTGGGGGACGATGTTGTAGGTCTTGATTAGCCGGTCTTTAATTTGCTGCGCGAGTTGCGGCACAACATTTTCACCTGATTTGCCTTTGATGTGAGCCAGCAGTGTTCCCAGGTTTTTTTCGATGCCCGACCTGTCGCCGCCTTCGGCGGCTTTGAGTTGCTTGAAAAGCTCCGCGCTCCGCGCCGCAAACTCGCTCATCTCCTGGTATTCATCCGCATTCGCGACCTTGCCGCCCTGAACAGCGTTCTTGTAATCGCCGCCGATGTAATCGATCAACGATAATAATCGCTTGGCTTCATCCCCGGCCGGGAAAGCGGGAGCAAATGTCAGGAGCACGGACCCAATGCCGAAGACGACCCAGATCAAGTAGCATCGGGACAGGATCATTGATGGCCGGTAACCCATGGTGTTCGTATATGTAAGTTGAAAAAGTTTGTCAAAAATTGTTGGCACACGAGTCACGCAACGGACCGGAGTCCGACTGGCATTAAACAGCTGCCCGCAGGCAAAGGCTCTATTGCAACGGCGCATCGTTGTAGGGAACCGCTGCGCCGGCGTCGCGCGCCGTTGCGCTAAGACGGCGCTGGCTGGAACGAGCGATCTGGCGTGACAACAAGATCAGCGGTGCTAGCGCGATTGCGACCATGAGCAGCGCGGGTAGGGCGGCTTCAGCGATGCGCTCATCCTTGGCCAAGTTGTAGGCCTCGACCGCCAGCGTGTCGAAGTTAAACGGTCGCATGGCAAAGGTCGCGGGCAACTCTTTTATCACGTCAACGAACACGAGCAGCGCCGCAGTGGCAAGGCTGCTGCGCATGATCGGCATGTGTACCCGGGCTAGCGTGCGCGCCGGCGACAAGCCGAGGCTGCGCGCCGCATCGTCCATCGAAGGAGTCACGCGCGTAAGCCCTGCTTCGACGGTTTGAAAGGCGACGGCGAGAAACCGGACCAGGTATGCATAGATAAGCGCCGTGACCGAGCCGGTAAGCAGTAGCCCGGTGCGCACGCCGAATTGTTGCTGCATCCAGGCAACGAGGGTGTTGTCGACCCTACCCAGCGGCAGGAGAATGCCCACCGCAATCACCGCGCCGGGCAACGCGTAGCCGAGCACCGCCAAGCGATTCGCTCCATGCACCAGCGGACTCTTCACCGTCCGTGCCGCGTAAGCCAGCAATAACGCGACCGCCACGGCCGCAACTGCGGCGATGCCGGCTAATATGAAAGTGTTGGTAATGAGTCCATAGATGCGCGTGCCAAAATGCACTTCGGGATCGGTGAGCGCGAGCTTGAGTAGTATCGTTGCCGGGACGAGAAAACCAAATGCGATGGGTGCCGTGCACAAAAGAAAAGCACCCAGGGCTTTCCAGCCGCGCAGAGCTTGCGGGGTCATGGGAGTGCGGTTGCTGGTATAGCGCGCGCCGCCGCGATGCATACGTTCCAGGGCGAGCATTGCGAGCACGAACACCAGCAGGCAAGTGGCAAGTTGCCCCGCCGCTACCGCATCGCCAAGGGAGAGCCATGCGCGGTAGATGCCTGTGGTAAAAGTGTTGACCGCGAAATAAGAGACTGTACCGAAATCGGCCAGCGTCTCCATTAGCGCGAGAGCGGCACCTGCGACGATGCCGGTGCGCGCCAGCGGCAGCGATACATGCCAAAATCTTCCCCAGGCGCCGTAACCGGCCAGTCGGGCGGCCTCGTGGGTATTGCGCGACTGTTCAAAAAAGGCGCTGCGCGCGAGCAGGTAGACATAGGGATAAAGCGCGAAGGAGAGCATCGCGGCAGCGCCCGGTAATGAACGGATCTCCGGGAACCAATACTCGCGCACCCGCCAGCCGGTGATCTCACGTAATGTAGTCTGCACCGGACCTGCGGCCTGAAGCCAGTCAGTGTAGGCGTAGGCCATGACGTAGGCGGGCATCGCCATTGGCAGGATAAGCGCCCACTCGAGGGCGCGCTGTCCAGGGAATTGGTAACCGGTAACTAGCCAGGCAGAGAGCACGCCGCATAAAATCACCCCCGTAGCGACCAACAGAAGTAGCAGCAAAGTGTTCTTGATGTACTCCGGCAGGACCGTCGATATCAGATGCGCCCAGGTAGCGTCGCTCGGCAGAAAAATGTTCCAGACTACCGCGGCAATGGGCGCGACCACGAGCGCGGCAGTTACCAGTGATACGATGCCGAGAGCACCGATGCGCGGCACAGAAATGTCGCTGGCAATTCTCGAACGCAGGGCGGCGACAAACGTAGTCATTGTTTCTCGGCGCTAAATCTAGGAGGGTTGGCGCTCATTTCCAGCCGACCTGGTCGGCCAGACGTTGCGCCGCTGCCTGGGTTTTGCCCAGGTTCGCTAAAGATAATGCATCGGTCCTAAACTGGCCAAACGATTCGAGCTCGGGGTTGGCGAGCTTTACGCCTTTGACCGTTGGCCATTCATTGTTGCCATTGGCAAAGTAAGTCTGCGCCGTGTCGCTGGCGAGGTACTCGAGAAACTTTGCGGCGGCGTCGCGATGCGGAGCGTTTTTCAGCATGCCGCCGCCGGAAATGTTTACATGGGTGCCGCGATCGTTCTGATTTGGCCAGACGATACCGACTCTTTCTACGAGCGCACGGTCCTCAGTCTTTGCCGAGCGCATGAGACGGACGTAGTAGTAATGGTTGGAGAGAGCGATGGAACATTCGCCAACACCTACCGCAGTCAGTTGATCAGTATCGCCGCCTCTCGGCGGGCGTGCCAGGTTGGCTGCCACGCCGCGCCCCCATTCGCGCGCTTTGTCCTCGCCCAAGTGGAGGATCATGCTCGATATTAAAGAAAGGTTATAAGGATGGCTGCTGGGGCGCGTGCAGATTTCGCTCTTCCACTTTGGATTCGCCAATTCCTCGTAACGCGCGACATCGCCGGGGCTAACTTTTCTCCGGTCATAGGCAATGATTCTGGCACGTGATGAAAAACCGAACCAGTTGCCGTCCGGATCGCGATAGTGAGCGGGGATGCGTTTGGCGAGTAGCGCCGACTTCAGCGGCGCGAAAATCCCGGCCTGTTGCGCGCGCCACAGCCGGGCGACATCGACGGTTAAAAATACGTCCGCAGGACTGGCTGCGCCTTCGGCCTTGATGCGCTCGAAGAGCGCGTCCTCGCCACCCTCAATCCGATCGACTTTGATACCCGTCGCTTTCGTAAAACCAGTATAAAACGCCTCATCAGTGGCATAATGACGGGCGGTATAAAGATTCAGCACTTTTTCTTGGGTACTGGCTGAGCCGATCGAGACAGCGCTGAAAATAAGTCCCACCAGCACGGCATTGGCATAGACTTCTCGTGGTGCTAGAAATAGCTGCATACTTTCCCTCCGGTTTTAGTCGTTGAGTTATTAGCGCCGGCTCACCCTTAGATTACAATAGATTACAATTGATTACGCGCTATTATTCGTGCCATCGAATAATAACTCTTCGTCTAATCAAATATTATTAGTTTGTCAACTATTCAGCGAGAGTTTGTGAATTAATTGAAGATCACAAAATTCAGCGTCCGCAACTATTTGATTTAATTAGGGTGAGTTCCTGCGCCGACAATCTAGGCTGGTCTAAATGGCGGGTGGGCGGTTCTCCGGCGGGTTGGCAGCCGTCAGTGGCAGTGCCTATTTCGGCTTACCCAAACCTTGCGCGATCTTTGTTCTTTTCGCGGCGAAAACCCTGTCAATCTATGCAAGCTAGACGATGACAGTTCGCAAACATCATAATCGCCGCCAATGCAAAGCCGAAATGACGAGAATTCGAGTTTACGTTCGCCGATTTGGCGCGGGTGCGACTCGCCCCACCAGGTGAAATTACGGTCTTTTTTTGCGCTGCGTTAAAATTAGGTCGGGTTTTCGCCGTTCGAGTCGGAAAAAACAACTGCTTGCGGAAGCTGGGCTTCGATTGGCACCTGGTGGCCGACGGGCCAATGTACAGGCTTGCGCTGTTCTAAATGAACCCTTGCTCCCGAGGGGAGGCGGAGGCGGTAAAGGATTTCTCCGCCGAGGAATTCCCGTTCTTCGACCGTCGCCAAGACTCCTCCGGGCTTGGCGTTCACCGCTTCGTGGCGGATCATCACTTTCACTGGGCCCGAGGGTAGCTGGGCCGGACAAGAGAAAATGCCGATTTCCGTGTGAACTTCATTGCCGGCAAGAACTCCGGGAATAAAGTCTGCGTGTCCGATGAAGCCTGCGACAAAAATCGTTGTCGGGTTGTAGTAGACGTCTTCAGGGGTTCCGACCTGTTGCAGTTCGCCATTGCGAATCACGGCGACTTGATCGGCCATGCCTAAAGCCTCTTCCTGGTCATGGGTCACTAGGACTGCGGCGGTCCTCATATGGCGCAAGATCCGGGCTACTTCTCTGCGCATCTGTGGTCGCAGCTCAGGGTCGAGACCATTGAAGGCCTCGTCAAGGAGGACAACCGGCGGCCGTGGCGCCAGCGCGCGCGCCAGCGCGACTCGCTGTTGTTGGCCGCCCGACAATTCGTGCGGATAACGCTCTGCGTAGGGTAGTAGTTCGGTTACCCGCAGGAGTTCCTGCACTCGGTCTTGGCGGTCCTTGTTGCTGATTGTGCGTAAGCCAAACTGGATGTTTTGCGTCACCGTCAGGTGCGGGAACAGGGCATAGTCCTGAAAAACCATTCCCACGCCGCGAGCCTCGGCGGGGACCCATACTGAGCCGGCAACGTCGACAACCGTTCGGTCACCGATAATAATCCGCCCTTCATTGGGTCTTTCGAATCCCGCAATCAGGCGGAGCAACGTGGTTTTGCCCGAACCGGAGGGTCCTAACAGCGCAAGAATTTCTCCTGAAGCTACTTGTATGTCGCAGCATTTTACCGCGAGTGTTTCGTTGTAAAGCTTGCTGACTTCTTCGACTTTGATGACGACCATCGGCGCTTTGTCAGGAATCAATACCTGAAACCGCTAAACAGTTCCAGGACGACCCGGTGAATTTCTTTACGGAAGCGCGACGATGCCGGCAGTTTGCCACGGCCAGTCAAGTCCGCAGTGACAAGAGTGTCATGATGCAGTGGAATCATTTCGCTTGGAAACCCGCGAGCTTAGGATATAAACGGCGTCGTTTTGGCGATCGCCTTGCACTCGCGTGATTCCTCAAATAGCATGCCCGACAAAGTTGCCAGAAGTTCGGTCTCATCGCCGGTATTAGCTTCGGGAGCCAAGGACAGAGGGAACTATTTTCAATCCGTAGTCAATCGATACCTTTATGGAAGCTCCTAAAATTTCCCATGCGCTAGAGGATTACCTCAAGGCGATTTACGTACTTGCGGAAGAGTCGCAGCCGGTGATTGCGGCCCGTATGGCCGCCGAAGCCGGTGTTTCGGCATCAACCATTTTCGCGACCCTTCGGCGCTTGGAAAAGGATGGTTACGTGACAGTCAATCGGCGCAAGGAGATTCACCTCACCGCGGAAGGCAAGAAGATCGCCGAGAAAATTGTGCGGCGACATTTTCTTACGGAACGCTTCTTGACGGATTTGCTCGGTTTAGATTGGGTGAAGGCGCATCAAGAAGCGCACCGTTTGGAACATGCGATTTCTCAAGAAGTCGAAGAGCGCTTGGCCAAACTGCTCAATAACCCGACCACTTGCCCCCATGGCAATCCGATTCCGGGCGCGAGTCAAAACGCGTTGACGAAAACTATCCCGCTCAATGAAGCGATTGACGATCAGGCGGTGGAGCTCGACTATATTACTGAAGGCGGCGAGCGCGATGTGCGCTTGTTAGCCTACCTGCAAGTTCATGGACTGGTGCCGGGAGCGAAGGTTCACGTTGTCGACGTCGCGCCCTCGCTCGGCATGATGACGCTGAAGGTCGGTAACGATCAATTTTCTCTGGGAATCGAAGCAGCGAAAAAAATCCGCGTCCACTGAGGTCGGGCGTCAGTTAGGCAAGGTTATTCCGCCGCGGCTACTTCTGCTGACTCCGTTGTCTCAGCAATCCGTTTTTGTCGTTCAGTCAACTCGTTGGCTAAAAATTCGATCTGGTCGGCAATCGGGGTGTCGCGGTCGATCAGGATGACATCCTGTCCGTTGATGCGGCAGCGGCCACTGTGGGCGCGGTAACCGGCTTCGCGCAGCAGCTTTTCCGTGCGCACTGCGAAATTCATTCTTTTCGCGCTGACGATCAGATCTTGTAGGCGGGCTTCCTGTCGGTTCTTGGATTGTGCCATAGCTCCAACTGTAAGAATGCAGTGCCGAGTATCTCGCAAAGGTGCCGCATTGTAAACCGTCGCGCGGAATTTCTCCTTGCAAAAAGTCCGCGCCCTGTTATCGTGATCCGAGCCGAGAGTTGAATTTGGCAGCGACGAAGGCGGGTTGGGTGACCGATTAGACCTGACAAGCACAATCATCAGGAGGGAAGCATGATCAAAAACATTCTCATTCCTCTCGATGGCTCGGATCATTGCAAGGCGGCGCTCGACTACGCCGTCTGGCTGGCCCAAGGGCTCAACGGTACTCTGTTCGGCCAGCATGTCATCGACACGATATCCATCGAAGGAGCTTTTTTTCATGACATTTCCGGTTCTCTCGGTTTCGAACCCTATCTCGATTTCTCCGCGAAAATGCGCGAAATCCTTGACGAGCGCGGCAAAATCATTCTCGCCGATTTCGCCGAAGTCTGCGCCAAAAAAAACATCCGCCATCAGACGTTCTTGGACATGGGGCTGATCGCCAATGAAATCTGCGAGCGCGCCAAAGTCGCCGACTTGGTGGTGATCGGTCATCGCGGTGTTAACGAGGGATTTTCCACCGGCTTACTCGGTACCACCGCGGAAAGCATCGCGCGCAAATGTCCCAGACCAATCTTGGTTTCGACCAAACAGTTCAAGCCGATCGAAAGGCCTTTGCTGGCGTACGACGGCAGCCAGCGGGCAAGCTCGGCGATGGAATCGGCGGCGGAGTTTTGCTCCTTGCTAAAGTTACCGTTAACGGTGCTGACCATTGCCAAGGAAGAGGCTCAGGCGCAAACCGTATTGCAGCGGGCGAAGGGCTATCTTGGCTCCTACGCCATTGTGGTGACCTATGAAAGCGCGCGCGGTTTTCCGGAGCAAAAAATCATCGAGCATTTAGTCAACTTGAATCACGATCTGTTGTTCATCGGCGCCTACGGCCACCGCCGCATCATCGAAATGGTTCTGGGCAGTACGACCGAGTATGTGATGCGCAACGCGCCTTGCCCGGTGCTGATGAATCGGTAGCCGTTATCCTTTGCTGTTCCATCGTTCGAGAATTCCATGCCTATGAAATTTCTCGCCGCTGCCGTGCAGATGCTTGCCTCGGATGACAAGGCGGCCAATCTTAAAGAAGCTGAACACTGGATACGCGAGGCGGCGGCGAAAGGCGCGCGCGTTGTTGTCCTGCCGGAAGTTTTCATTTGGCGCGGCAATAAGAATATTGAGCGTGAGTTCGCCGAGCCGATCCCAGGGCCGACCTCAACGGCATTGGCCGAGCTGGCGCGGGGGCTCGGAATATTTTTACTCGGCGGCTCGATTCTCGAAGCAGTTCCCAGTAGTCAAAAAGCTTTCAACACCAGCCTGCTCTTCGATTCGACTGGCACGCTGCTGGCGACTTACCGTAAAATTCATCTTTTCGACGTCGATCTTGCCAACGGGGTTTCACTGCGCGAGTCGGACACCCGCGTCCACGGCGACGATGTAGTCGTCGCGCAAACCGAGCTGGGCAAAATGGGCTTGTCGGTTTGCTACGATCTACGCTTTCCCGAGCTTTATCGTGGCCACGCTGACCATGGCGCACAGATTATTTTTGTTCCCTCGGCGTTCACTGCATTCACCGGCCAAGCCCATTGGGAGACGCTGCTGCGCGCGCGCGCCATCGAGAATCAAGTCTATGTGATTGCCGCCGACCAGTTTGGCAAGAGCGCCAAGAGTTTCGAAACCCACGGCCACTCGATGATTGTCGATCCCTGGGGCAAGATTATCGCCGAGCTGGCCGACGGCCCCGGCGTGATTACCGCCGAAATCGATCTCGATTACATCGCCAAAGTCCGCGCCGAGCTGCCCGCGCTAAAGCA
>JAERMN010000083.1 GCA_016844625.1 Deltaproteobacteria bacterium | reverse complement strand
GGCTTTCTTGAGCACCAGCGCTTCTTCAAGGGCATACTCATCGCATTCATTGATCGCCAGTAACTGCCCTTGGTACTGGAGCGATTTGCCGTCGGGGCTGATATTTAGATTTGTCACCAAACCCGGTACTGACTTGCAACAAACAACGATGTTCATCTTCGAAGGTTCCAATCGTTCAAATAGTTCAAATTGTTCAAGACGTTTTGAACGCGTTGAACGACTTGAACGTTTTGAACAGAAAACTCCTCGCCGCGTTGGTTCCCGCGATTTTCCCGGTGACGGCGCCGCGCAGCAGCCCTGATCCGCTCGGATAATTGTAATAGAAAAAGCCCCCGGTCAATTCGCCGGCGGCGTAAAGGCCGGGAATCGGCCGGTCGAACTTGTTGAGCACTTGGCAACTGGTGTTGATCTTCAATCCACCATAGGTGAACGTCAAGCCGCAGGTCGCCGCGTATGCGGTGTAGGGCGGCGTGTCCAGCTTCTGCGCCCAATTCGTCTTGGGCGGATCGATGCCCTCGGTGTGCCGGCCGTCGCGGATCACTTCGTCGGTGGGGCGGTCTTCGACCACGGCATTATTGAATTCATCGACGGTTTTTTGCAGTGCGTCCGGATTGATTTCGAGCATCTCTGCCAGTTCTTTGATCGTGTTTGCGCTCACCGCCGCGGCGCCTTCGTAAAGGTAACGCGAAACCGAGGCGGCAAGTTTCTGGTCAAAAATTTGGTAAGCGATGCCGCCGGGCTGCTTGAGAATCTCACTGCCGGTCTTGGCGTAAGTGTAAGCGTGGAAGTCTTCGCCTTCGTCGATGAAGCGCCGCCCCGCGGTGTTAACCATGATACCGAGGGTCCAGGCGTAGCGATGGGTGCGATTGCGGCGATTGGCCGGATCGAGAAATCCGGCTTCGTAATCGCCGGCGTCGGCATCGATTGGCGTGGCGTGGCCGCCGCTCCAATGGCCGAAGGACTGCGCGCCGATATCGAGCGCCATTTGAATGCCGTCACCGGTGTTGTATTTCGTGCCGCGCACCTTGGCGAGATCCCAACCGGCACCGAGGAACTGCGCGCGCATGGCTGGGTTGGCGGAAAAGCCGCCGCTGCCCAATACCAAGGCCTTGCAGTTGATAGTGCTCTTGCCTTCGGGACTCTCGACGCCGACGCCGGTCACCCGCCCGCTGTCATCGGTCAAGATCGACGCGGCGGCGGTTTCAAAGCGCACCGGGATGCCTCTAGATTTGACGATTTGATACCACATCTCGACCAGGCCGCCGCCGCCATCTTTAGAGTTGATGAAGCTGCTGCCGTGATGCCAAGCAAAGCGATCGCCGACGGGCTTGGACAAATTGTAGAGAATCTCCCATTGAATGCCCATCTCGCGCATCCATTTGACGGTAGAATAAGACTCGTTCACCAGCAATTCAGCTAATTCTGGAACCGAACGGCCGCGCGTCACGCGCATGATGTCGGAATAAAAATCGTCTTTGGTATAGGACGGCAGATCGATCTTCGCCCACTCGCTTTCCTGGATGTGCGGCAGCAGCGGCTTTTCGTCGGGGATGCCGTTGTGCACATGGCGGAACTGCGCGCCGTGGCTAAACCAAGTATTACCGCCCTTCTTTTTCTCCGGTGCTTTTTCCAGCACCAGCACTTTCGCGCCGGCGACATGGGCCGCCACGGCGGCCGCTTGCGCGGCGTTGCCGAAGCCAACGACGACGACATCGCAGTTTTCTGTCTTCATGATCTATCCTCCAAATTTTCTCGGCTCGCGATTACCATAGGTTATTTAAACGGTGTGGCATAAGATAGCCGCACGCCGGATCGGCGCGCGGCAATATCGTTGCTCCTATTCCTTTCGGCAGAAAACTGCAACCGCGCAGCGATTCTTGTCGCTAGAGCGGTTAGAGTCTGGTTGAAATTCTTAGCTGGCGGACATAAGAGAAGGGACGGCGGAGACAATGGGCGATCAGGGCGATTGCAAAATTCACTGTAGCAGCGTTTTGGCCCGGGCATTTTTCTTGCTCGCGATCGCTTTCACGGCGCAGGCGCAGGTTGCCCAGCCTTTCTACGAAGGTAAAACCATTCAATTCATCGTCTCCAGTGGCGTAGGCGCAACCACGGATATCACCACGCGGCTGATGGCCCGATCCTTGGGGAAATATATCCCTGGTCATCCCAGCATCATTGCCCGCAATATGCCCGGAGGGGGAGGCCTGGTAGCGGCCAATTACCTTTACAACGTTTCTAAACCCGATGGCCTGACGATCTTGGCGGTGAGTCGGGCAAACTACATGGAACAAATGATCGGGCGGCCTGAGGTCAAGAGCGACTTTCGCAAGTTCAGTTGGCTCGGCAGTTTCAACAGGACACCCATGATGCTCGCCTGCCGCTCAGACACTCCGTACAAAAGCATCGCCACCCTACGCGCGGCGAAAACACCGCCGCGTTTCGGTCAATCGGGCACGGGAAGCATCAGTTACGTATTCGGCAAGTTGGTCGAAAAGATCTTCGAGCTGAAAGTCAAAAATGTCACCGGTTTTCAATCCGCGCGGGAAACCGATTTGGCAATGGAACGCGGCGAAGTCGATTGCCGGGCCAGTTCGGATCTCACCGTGATCCGAGCGCCGTGGAACCGTTGGGTTAAAGAGAAATACGTCACTTTCCTTTTGCAACAAGGACCGGAGAAGAGCGATTTGATACCGCCGGTGCCGACCGTCTATGAACTAGCGCCGCTGGAGGCCAAATCGACGGTCGATTTGATGGGCGTCATGCTCGCCTTTACCGAATTCGACCGCCCCTTCGCCGCCCCTCCGGGAGTGGCAAAAGATCGGCTGCAAATTTTGCGCGATGGTTTTCTTAGAATGCTCAAGGATACCGAATTTGCCGCCGAGGCAAAAAATTTGCTCGACTGGGACGGGATTTTCCACTACAGCGGCGAGCAATTGCAAAAAAAGATCGAAGCGACCATGAATCAACCGCCAGACGTCATCAAGCGCATTAAAGAAATTTTGGCGGAATCGTAAATCAGTGAGACTTCCGGGAACCCAGAAAGGCCACCATGACGAGTTCAGATATTTCCACGATTAAAATCAGCGCCGTTGGGCTGACAATTTTTACTTTGCTAGCTATCGACTCGATTGGCTGGGCGCAAGTTCAGACCGTCAAGCCTTTCTACGAAGGCAAAACCATTCAGATCCTTGTGGCCGCCGGTCCGGGCGCGACGACTGACATTTCCGCCCGTCTGGTCGGCCGCTTCATAGGCAAGCATGTGCCGGGCAACCCCAATGTAGTGGTGCAGAATGTGCCCGGCGCTGGCGGGGTGGTCGCTGCAAATCAGGTTTACAATCTCACCAAACCCGACGGACTCACTTTTTTGGCGGTGACCCGTTCCAATTATCTCGATCAGATGGTCGAGAAGCCCGAGGTCAAATTCGATTTTCGCAAGTTTTCCTGGGTGGGCAGTTTCAACAAGTCGCCCATGATGGTGGCGTGCCGTTCCGATACGCCCTACAAGAGCGTCAGTGCCATGCGCTCGGCAAAAACGCCGCCGCGCTTCGGCCAGGCCGGGACGGGCAGTATTAGCTTTGTCTTCGCCAATCTCATCAGCAAAGTCTTCGACATCAAAATCAAAAACGTTCTCGGTTATGGTTCCGGCCGGGAAATCGACCTGGGTATGGAACGAGGCGAGGCCGATTGTCGTGCGACTTCTGACATCACCGTGATTCGCACGCCATGGAACCGTTGGGTCAAAGAAAACTGGGTTACTTTCGTCGTTCAGCAAGGACCGGAAAAGAGCCGCTTGCTGCCGCCGGTGCCCACGGTCACGGAACTAGCGCCGCCCGAAGGCGCGCCGTTCGTTAGTTTGATGAACGTTGTCCTGGCATACACCGAGTTCGACCGTCCCTATGCCGCGCCGCCGGGGGTGCCCAAGGAGCGTTTGCAAATCCTGCGCGACAGTTTTGAGCGCATGCTCAAAGATCCCGAGTTTCTCGCCGAAGCAAAAAAGCAGCTCGACTGGGATGGCAACACCTTTCTCACCGGCGAACAGATGCGCCAGAAAATCGAAGCCACGGTGACGCAGCCGCCGGATGTGATCAAGCGGATCAAGGAGGTTTTGGAAGAATCATGACTCGCGCCGGCACAAACCGGCGGCAAAACTTCGGGCTGTTTCAAGTTAAATGCGGAAGCGTATTCACCACGAAGGACACGAAGACCACAAAATTCGGAGTTTTGATCATCCGAACCCTTCGTGTCCTTCGTGATCGTCGTGGTGCTGCGGATTTTTTTTTCGTCGGTTAGCGCTAGAGTTGAACTACACCCACGCCATCACGATTCATGACTTTCGTGCCGTAACGCTCAGATAACTTTTTCACACGCTCGATCACGCGATTGGCCAGCTCGCCTTCGGCGAGAACGGGTCGGCCGCGTTGGGGTCTTGGACGGCCGAAGCCTTGATCGATGGAGTGGACGTGGATTTCCTTGAGCTTCTGATTGGCGAATTCACAGACGGCGAACATGTTTTCCCAGTAGGCAGGGTCGCTGGGGTGGCCTTTCTTGCCGCCGTTGGTGCGGGCGTCGAGGAAGTCGGACGGCGTGGCTTTGAGATCGAGATCGAAGCGCTCGTAAGCGTCGGCGGGGAAAAAGCCGACGGTCTCATTTTGAAAAACGAAATTGCCGACGCTGTAGAAGATTGGCTTGCCTTGGTAGATCTCAATGCCCATCGGGAAGTGCGAACCATGGCCGACGAAAATGTCGGCACCGGCGTCGATGGCTTGATGGGCGAACTTCGTCACAAAGTCGGCGGTTTCTTCCAGCTCCGCTCGCGTGCTTGCAGTAAGCAAACTTGCGCCGCCGAATTCATGACAATGGGCGCTGACCACGACCCAGTCGGCTTGGCGGCGCGCTTCGCCAATCCAGCGTAAATTATCCTTGAGGTCGCGTTCGTTGGCTTGTGTCGCGATCGAGAAATCCTCGCCCAACACATAGCGATTGCCGAGTAAGCTCAACTCGGTCGAATTGGCCTTGGCGATTTCCTTGTCGCTATAAAAATGTTTACGCGCGCGTTCATTGCTTTTCTCAAAGCCGAGTCCGTGGCTGATCCGTTGCAATTGTTCAAAGGCCTTGGCGTCGACGCTGTAGGTGGTTTGGAAGCCGAGCGGATTGATGCCGGGCCGGCCGCGCAGGTCGGGTCGCTGTTCGCCGGCTTGATTCCAGGGTCTAAACGTCGCAGTTGCGGCAACCAAAGCGACTCGGCCGTTCGCCGTGTCGAGATAGCCGGGCGCGCGCGCTTCGGCGAGATTCTTGCCGCTGCCGGCATGGACGAGTCCTGCCTCATCGAGATGTTTGATGTTCGCCAGCACACCGTCTTCACCATAATCAAAGGCGTGATTGTTCGCGCAGCAGACTAGATTTATGCCGAGCCATTGCAAATCTTCGAGCAGCGCCGGTTCGGTGGTCATGAAAGTTCCCTGGGTAATGCCCGGCGTGCCTTCGTCCCAGGTGTGCACGGTGCCTTCAAGATTGGCGAAGCTGGCATCGGCGCCGCGGAGAATTTCGCGTAGCTTAAGAAATCGCTCTTCTGTGAACGGTGTCAGTTTGCGTGTCAGCATGGTATCGCCGGCCAGCGCGATGGTGAAATTGCCTTTTTCTGATTGATAAGTCATTTGTGTCTCCTGAACTACGTAGGTTCGATTCGATTGAAATCTTCACCCTCGCCCGCTGGCGGGAAGGGTGAGGGTAATAATGTTTCGAGCATGCAGAGCCCTCACCTCAGTCCTTTCCCAGAGAGAGAGGAGGCAAGATTTCGGCCCGCCGATAATATTTGGCAACGAACTGCGATTCTTGACGTCACTTAAGTCCCATCACCTTTCGGTAAGTCTGGTAGTATTCGTTGTAGCGCGGCGCCAAAGTCATCGGCAAGGGTATCACTTTGGTTTTCGGCGGCGCTTCTTTGAGGATCGGCGAAGCGACGTCGGCGCGGGGCACATAGTAGCCGGCGGCGGCGATCACTTCTTGGCCCTCCCGCGAGAGCAAAAAATCGTTGAATAAACGCGCCGCGTTGGGATGGGGCGCGTCTTTGACCACGGCCATGCCAAAGGTCAAGCCGATGACCGGCTCGGCGCTGACCCATTCGATGGGCGCACTTTCTCTTTTCAAACGGTCGACGCCATTGGCGAAAGCAACCACTACCACGGCGCGCTCCCCGGCGGCGACTAGAGTTTGCAGCAGAGTGTGGCCGGTGCGGAATTGAATGTCTTGAGCCGCGAGCTTGCGCATCAAGTCCATGGTCTTCGCTTCGCCAAAATACTGGATCATGCCGGCCATCCATTTGCTCTCGTTGTCGTCCATCAACAGCTGCCCCTTCCACTTGGGCTCGGTTAGATCCCAGAAGCTCTTGGGCGCTTCATTGGCTGGCACCATTTTTTTGTTGTAGGCGATCACGTTGAGCGTGGCGGCGGGCATCATCCAGAATCCTTTATCGTCGCGGTATTCCGCGGGAAACGCCGCGCGCTCCGGCGAGAAGTAGCTCTCGAACAGTCCTTTCTGGAAAACCCCGTAGAAATCGAACGCCGATTGTTGCACGACATCGACGCGGACTTTGCGCGCCTGGGCTTCGGCGACCAGCCGGGTGGCCATTCTTTCCGAACCGATGCGCGTGGCGTCGACCTTGATAAACGGATACTTCTTTTCAAACGCCGCGACGATTCGCTGCGCCGAGACCGCTTCCATGGAAGCGTAGAAGACCACTTGGCCTTCCTTCTTGGCGCCGTCGATGAGCGACTGCGCTGGCGCGCTTCCAATGAGTAGGCACAGACAAAGCCCGGCGATGGCCAAAACCGATGAGATTTGTGGCTTCATAGACACGCTCCTGGATTCCAACCGATATAGCCAGAGGATTAACACCGATAACGAGCCAGCGTCAATGCGAGCAATTCGCCGACAAGCCGATTTGAGAACGCAGCATGAGCGCTCTTCAACGCCGACTTTACCTTGACAACATGGCGCTTTTCCAATACAAAATTCGTTAGATCGAGCGATCGGAAAGCACCCAAACCCATACCTTTTCACTGCGTGGAGGTATGGTTTTTTTTAATAAACTATCAATGCATCATCCCTATTTCCCGCTGCTGGTTATTTTCGCCGTGGCGGCCGTGGTGGTTCTGGCGCTGCTTTTAGTGGCATCCCTGGTTGGGCCCAAATCCACCAACCCAGCCAAAGCGGAGCCGTTCGAATCGGGCAACCCGCCCAGAGGCGACGCGCGGATTCGCTTCTCGATAAATTTCTACTTGGTTGCCATGCTATTTTTGATCTTCGACTTGGAAGTCGTGTTTCTTTATCCCTGGGCGATTTATTTTCGCCAATTGGGTGTATTCGGCTTGGTCCAGATGGGGATATTCCTTGCGATTCTAGCCATCGGTTACGCTTACGTCTGGAAAAAAGGCGCGCTGGATTGGGATTGATTCTTCATGTCTGAAACCAGCTCCCAGCTCGCCAACATTCGGGACAAGCTTGGCGCCAACGTTATCGAATCGATGCAAGCTCAGGGTGACGATGTCGTCGTGCTGGAGCGTAAGGGACTGCGTGAGAGCTTTCGCCGGTTGAAAGACGAACTCGGCTTCGACCTGCTTTCGGACATCACTGCGGTGGACTACTGGCAGAAAAAAACGCCGCGCTTCGAAGTCGTTTATCAAATTGTCTGCCGCGCCAAGCGCAGCCGCTTGCGTGTCCGAGTGCCGGTGCCGGAAGACGACCCGACGGTGGATTCGCTGACGCCCTTGTGGCGCGGCGCGAATTTTCTCGAACGGGAAGTTTGGGATCTTTACGGCATTCGCTTCACCGATCATCCGGACCTCAGGCGGATTCTTTTGTACGACGAATTTCAGGGCCATCCGTTGCGCAAAGATTATCCGGTCAATCTCTGCCAGCCGCGCGTTCCCGAGCGCCATGTCGACGGCACCTTCGTCGACGAACGGTCGCACAATAAATTGCTGCGCTTGCAAAAGTCTTTGAGCAGCAAGCGCTGACGCCAGCTGAGTTTTAAACGACGCGATGAAAGCGAATAATCCAGAGCTGCCGACCGAAATCATGGAACTGCAAATGGGTCCGTCCCACCCGGCGACCCATGGCACGATCAAGTTCAACCTCAAGCTCGAAGGCGAGAAGGTGCGCGAGTGCGATGTCGAAGTGGGGTTTCTCCACCGCGGTTTCGACAAGAGTTGCGAGCAAGCGACCTGGACCCAAGTCATTCCCTACACCGACCGATTGAACTACGCTTCGTCGCTGATCAACAACGTCGGCTATGCTCTCGCCGTGGAAAAACTCATCGGCGCCGAAACGCCGGCGCGCTGTCAGTATATTCGCGTGATCATCAGCGAGCTGGCGCGGCTGTTCGATCATCTGACTTGCTTGGGCATGGCCGCCTCCGAATTGGGCGCCATCACCGTCGGTTTTTACATGATCGAAGCGCGCGAGCTGATCACGCGCATCATTGAAAACTTGACCGGTGCGCGCTTAACCGTCACCTACGTCCGCATCGGCGGCGTCAAACATGATCTGCCCCATGATTTTACCGAGCGAGTGACCTCGGCTTTCACGACCATCCGTAAGCTGCTCGATGACTGCGACCGTCTGTTGTCGCGCAATCGCATATTTCTCGACCGGATGTCCAATGTCGGCGTGATCTCGGCGGAGGCGGCGCTCAACTACAGTTTGACCGGGCCGATCCTACGCTCCACTGGGATTGACTACGACGTGCGCAAGGCGTTTCCCTACTTGGTTTACGACAAGTTAGATTTCGCAGTGCCGGTGGGCAGCCGCGGCGATAACTATGATCGTTTTCTCTGCCGCATGGGCGAGATCGAGCAGAGCATGAAGATCGTCGAGCAAGCGCTCGAGCAATTGCCGGTGGGACCGGTGTGGATCGACGATCCGCGCTTTGTCTTGCCGGAAAAAGAAAAAGTCTACGGCAGCATCGAAGGTTTGATGCACCATTTTAAAATTATCATGGAAGGCATTCATGTGCCGGCGGGCGAAACCTACTTCGCCGTCGAGGGCGGCAACGGCGAGCTCGGCTTTTACATCGTCAGCGACGGCGGCGGCAAGCCTTACCGTCTGCGCGTGCGCCCGCCTTGCTTCATCGCCATGGGCGCGTTTCACGAGATGATCAAAGGCTATATGGTCGCGGATATTATCCCGACGTTTGGCATGATCAATATGATCGGCGGGGAGTGTGATCGTTGAGAAGAATCGAGGATTGAGGATGGAGGATCGACTAAAGCCGGGGAGGGGCGATCCTCTATCCTCGATCTTCTATCCTCGATTATTTTAACAATGGCTCTAGAGTTTTCACCTGAGACGCTGAAAAAGTTTGCAGCGACCGTGGCGCGCTACCCGAAGAAGGAAGCGGCGATGCTGCCGGTGCTTTATTTGGCGCAGCAGGAGTTTGGTCACTTGGGGCCCGAGGCGATCGAGTATGTCGCCAAGTTGATGGAACAGGCGCCGGCACGGGTGCATGGCGTGGTGAGTTTTTACACCATGTACAACATGAAGCCGATCGGCCGGCACCATATTCAAGTCTGCCGCACGCTGCCCTGCGCGCTGCGCGGCGCGGAGAGTGTGACGAGTTTTCTCAAGATTAAACTCGGCATCGATTGCGGCCAGACGACGCCGGATGGCCGGTTCACGCTTTCGGAAGTGGAATGTCTGGCGTCCTGCGGTACGGCGCCGATGATGCAGGTGAATGACGATTA
>JAERMN010000504.1 GCA_016844625.1 Deltaproteobacteria bacterium | reverse complement strand
AAACCAGCAGTGGCTGACCATCGAATCGGTAAAGGCTGCCCCAGAACGAACGGCAGTCTCGTAGAAAAAGTGCAGGAGAAAAGGGGGATTTTGCCAAAATCAAAACATGTTGGATTTCAGCATTAGAGCCAAGAAGCCGGCTTCGATAAGCAAGTCAACGGTGCAGCAAAATGACTCACAGCGATCATTCATCTTGCTCCTCGATTGCTCGAGGAGTCGAGCGACCATACCCGAGGGCTATGGGCGGACCACCCAACCCTCCTATTTGGCCTTGCTCCAGGTGGGGTTTGCCATGCGTCCACCATCACTGGTGAACCGGTGAGCTCTTACCTCACCTTTTCAACCTTACCGGCCGCCGAAGCGGCAGGCGGTATGTTTTCTGTGGTACTTTCCCCCGATCACTCGGCGCCGTCGTTAACGGCCACCCTGTCCTATGGAGTCCGGACTTTCCTCCCCCGCGCCGAAACGCGAGAGCGATCGCTTAATCCGCTTTAGCCCGCACTGTTTCTTCCCATCGCATCGCCGATGCCGCGATTGGCTAATCGATCGGCGACTTTGTTTATCTCGCGATAGACATGAACCATACGACACCATTCGAACTGGCGCAACAAAGTCTGGGCGCGCTGATATAGCGCCTTGAGCTTTTCATCTGTGACTCTGTCCTCGCCGTTTAATTGCCGCACTAGAAGCTGAGCGTCGCTTTGCACGCGAATCCTTTTGCCGCCGAACTCCATGAGCGCGTCGAGACCCATCAACGGGCCTTCGTATTCTGCAACATTATTGGTAGTGCGGTCGAGATAGCGGCTGAGCTCTTTGACCAGCGCGCCATTTTCATCGCAGATCGCCGCGCCGCTTATCGAGCGCTATTTTTAGCTTGAGATTTCAACTTCGGCGTCGCCCGAGCGCTGCGTGAGAAATAGAAGTATGCTTTACGAGCCAGTTGTCGTCATTCGCGGTGGTGAAATTACCGCGAGCCCATCGCAATTATTCCGCGACCGGCTTGATGTAGAGAATGCGTTGGCAGCTGGGGCAGAGATGAACTTTATCGCTTCTGATGATCTCGTTGCCCAATTGCGGCGGTATGTTCATATAGCAGCCTTGGCAAATGCCGCTGGCGACTTCCACCACTGCCGTGCCGCCGCGGCGCGAGAAAATCAATTCGTAGCGCGAAATCAGATCGCCCGTTACCTGCGAGGCGATACTCTGGCGCCGGCTCGCCGCTTCCGAGACCGATTGATCGATGCCGGTGATCTGAGTCTTGAGCTCCTGTTGTTTGTTCTGCCACTCTTCGCGCATCGCGGCCATTTCGCTTTCCTTGGTCTGGATCTGCGCCTTCAGAACGTCCATATCTTGCATGATCTTGATCAGCTCTTCTTCGAGATCGCCGTTACTCTCGCGCGTCTGATCGATCTCACGCTGCAATGCTTGGAGCTCCTTGACGTTCTTGATGCGGTTCATACGCATCCGTTTGTCCGTCGCCTTGCGCCCTTCATCTTGAAACACGCGGTCTTTTTCGGCTCGCAGCTTTTCTTTCTCAGCATAGGCCGCTGCTAAAACCTCAACCTCGCGTTTCTTGGCCTGAAATTCCTTCTCCTTGGTTTGAAACTCACTGAGTAAGCCCTGCTTGAGGCCGGTCTGTTCCTTGATCTCTCGGTCGACCGTTTGTAGCGACGCTAAGATCTCGATTTGTGCGTGCAACTTCGAATCCCTCCGTTAAAATAAAAAAATGCACCCAGTTGGGTGCATTTCTAAAGCTGGAATGCTGGTCGTAATGGATTGTGTAATTCGCTTTTTACTCACTCGGACTGAAACCCTCTGGCAGAATACTTATATGGATTCTTAGGCGATGTCAAAGCGCCTTGCGCCCCAAGAAACCGAGCCATCCAGCCCCGAGTAATTCTATCCGCGTTGGGCGCAGCAAATTGCCAAACGATCTACGGACGCCAGCGCTGATTTGGATTTTGCGGTAGATTCCTTAGCTGGCGCGCCATGTTATGGGTCGTCCGAATTACATCGCCGAGCCACACCATCAACTCGCTGACTCTGCTGCCGTTGGCGCTCGTGATATCCGACCACGAGCGGCCGCGCTGGTAATCGTCGACGATTCGATTAATCGATTCCCGGCCGAGATTGGCAAGACCGCGCAACGCCGCGTATTGTCCATAGCCGACTTGGAGTTTTTGCCGCTCCTGGGCAATTACCTGCGGATTGATGCGCAGTTCATAGGCCAGAGCTTCGAGAACCGGGCGCTCGCCGTTCTGTTCCGCGACAAAGCGGTTGATTGCCTCCACCCGTTTCAATAGCTCACGCTCCGATTTCGCCGCCGGGGTGTCGAGCGACTCGGCCGTCGGTAGCGTTTCAACTCGACCCGCCCCGGCTTGATAATAAATCAGCGCTTCCGGCAGAAAAGATCGCAGTTGCGAAATACGCGTTTCGTATCCCGGATGAGTTGAGAGGAATTCCGGCGGCGCGCCTTTGCCGCCTTCTTTCTTTTCCATGCGCTCCCAAAGCTCGAGTGCTACACGCGGGTCGTAGCCCGCTTTGGCCATCAAAATCAGGCCGATCCGATCGGCCTCGGTTTCTTGCGCGCGGCCAAATGGCAAAGCTACGCCAACCCCTGCGCCGATGCCGTAAACCTGTAAAACCTGATTGGCCACCGCGGGATTTCGCCCGAGAGCGATGCCGAGGCCAACGCCACCAAGCTGGAGCAGCAATCCCTGGCTCATCCGTTCCGCCGGATGGCGCGCCAGCGCGTGGGCGACTTCATGCCCCAATACCACCGCCAATCCGGCTTCGTCGCGCGCCGGGCCGAAGATGCCGGTGTAGACCGCAACTTTACCGCCCGGCACGGCGAACGCGTTAACCGTTTCCGGATCGTTGATAATCGTGAATTCCCATTTGTATTCTGGCTTATTCGCCGCCGCAGCGATGCGCTCGCCGACTTTGCGGACGATCCGCTCGGCATCCGGCGCTCGGGTAACGACGCTGTCGCGCAGCACATGGCGATAGGCGTCATCGCCCAGCGCCGCTTCCTGCCCCTCGGAGACGAGGATTACTTGGCTCCTTCCGGTGTAGGGCGCCGATGCGCAGCCCGTGATCAGGGCAACGATAAGAATAAGCGAGATTATTTTTTTCATAAGTAGCCAGCGACTGGTGTCAACAAGCAGGGTTAACCAGCGACGCGAAAATTCTAACGCTCAAAAGTTCGCTAAGCAAAGCGACCGATAAACGAAGCCACTTCGCGGCCGGGAAATTGACCCCGGCGCGTATTAAAATATCGCAAAGGGAATGCTCGCCCCCTTTGGAAGCCCCATTTAATGGTTCCACGCTGAAATCAGCGTGGTCAACAAGGGTTCATAATGTTGTTGGGATCCAGTGCGCGCTTAATCTGGCGCATGACTTCCAAGCCATAGCCATGTTCCTCGGCCATGAGCGGCGCCAATTTCACGCCGACGCCGTGGGTGTACTCCATCGAGCCCCCCAACTGCTGCGCTAAGCGCAACAACGCCTCGATCGCTTCTTCCAAAGCGAGCTGTGCATTGGCTGTGGTGTCGTCCTCGCTGCCGAGCCGCATGGAGAAAAGCTCCGGCTGCACCCACAAGCCACTCTCCTGCAAGCCCACGCCATGACGCTTGACCACTGCTTCAGCCGCTTTTCGAAAAACCAACACTTGCGAGCTCGGCAGCGCGACATGAATCCAATCGCGATAGATGCCATCCCGTCCGCGTTCGCGCCGCTGGCGGCGGTTTAGCGCAAAGCGGCGAGCGATATCGTGACGTCTCCGCCAGAATCCCTCGGCGTCTCCGTGAGGCAAATCTTTGGCGCCATGTTCTGAGCAAATTGCCGCCGCTAATTTTTCTTCGACGGCTGCCAGGGCGGCGTTGCCTTCGAATACAAGATAAAGCACTGCGCCTAAATCAGGCTTTTCTTGATTGTCGCCGAAGTCGAGCATGGCTGGACGGAGCCGCTGCTGAAACATTTTTTGGATCGCCGCGTAACCCGCCTCGAACGATGGAAAGAAATAGCCGCCGATCAACTGTGCCTCGGGCTTGGGAAAAACCCGCAGCGTCGCTTCGGTAATAATACCGAAGCAGCCTTCGCCGCCGATCAGCAAAGAATTGAGATGAATCCCGGCGGAATGTTTCGACACCGCGCGCGTGCTGAGAATCTCGCCATTGGGCAACACGGCGGTCAATCCCAAAACTTGTTCGCCCATGGAACCATAAATCCCGGCGCGGTAGCCGACGCTGTTGGTCGAGATCGCGCCGCCGACGGTCGCCACCGGCACCGTCCAGGGATCGTGGCCCAAGATGTAGCCCGCTTGGTTTAGTTCTT
>JAERMN010000082.1 GCA_016844625.1 Deltaproteobacteria bacterium | reverse complement strand
CCGTGTAAAAAGCGAAGATGGCCGGTTTCAAACCCGCCCCTAAAATTTTGCGCAGCTGGCGCAAATCTTCCGGTGATAAGGAATGCTCGAACACGGGGATTACTCCCGCCAAGGCGCAAAGCACCCCAAGTTCGGAATCGAAAGATTGATAATTTTACAAACCAACCTGTTCATTTTTTCCGACCTTTGCGGCCTTGGCGTCCCTTCGACGAAGTTTACCCTGAGCTTAATCGAACGGGCTCAGGACATGCTTTGCTGGAGATATTCCGAGTTTCGGTTGCGACTTCGCCGCGCTGCGCTCTTTGCGGTTAAACCTCTTCTACGGCTTCATCGATTCAGGAAAATATTTCGACGGCGCCCAGACATTGGCGGTAAAATTATTGCAGCCGAGTATGCGCAGCTCACGCATGATGCGAATATAGTCTTGCGAGTCGATGAAATCGCGCCAATTATCCATGTTGTCGAAATCGATGGTGATCGCCACATGGGGTGTGACTTCCAGCGGGTTTCGATAGTTGCGAATTTCTAACACGCCCTGATGCGCCAAGGTGATGGGCAGCCAATCGTTCTTGGCTTTGTTCGCGTAAATTGTCAGGTTCGCCTTCTGATCCGGCAAGTCCCACTGAATAACGAAGTGCACCATTATTGAATCCCCCTGACCAAACCCCCATCGATTTGGATCGTCGTGCCGGTGATATAACTGGCGCGCTCGGAACCGAGAAAAACGATCAAGTCCGCGGTCTCCTGCGCAGTGCCGTAGCGGCCCAGAGGCACTTCGGCCGCCATCTCCTTATTGATCTCTTCCACCGGACGGCCAACACGATCGGCACGCGCCTTGTTGAGCTTCTGCGCACGGTCGGTGTCGATGCGCCCAGGGCAGACGTTGTTGATGAGAATGTTGTCGCGGCCAAGCTCGCGGGAAATGGTTTTCGCCATGCCGATGACGCTGCTGCGAATGCCATTGGATAGCACTAAGCCGGCGATCGGCTCCTTGACCGAATAAGAAGTGATATTGATCACCCGGCCGCCGCCGATCTTGCGCATATGCGGCACCGCTTCGCGGGTCATGCGCATGGTGCTCATGAAACTTAGATTGAACGCATTGCTCCAGTCCTCGTCGGTAAACTTCATGAACTCGCCCGGCGGCGGTCCGCCGGCGTTATTGACGATGATATCGATGCGGCCGAAATGTTTAGCGCTATCGTTGACGAATTTCTTAATGTCGTCCGCCTTCGCCATGTCGGCGACCATCGCGAGAACCTCGCCGCCAGTCTGTTTGCGGATCGCTTCCGCGGCTTCGTTGAGCGCCGGTTCGCCGCGCGCGCAGATCGCCACCTTCGCGCCTTCGCGGGCAAACCCCATGGCCGTAGCCCGCCCCATCCCCTGGCTCGCGCCGGCGACCAATGCCACTTTGCCTTTCAATCCGAGATCCATTATTCACTTATCCTCCTCGAAGTTTTAATTCTCTTTCAGTCTGACGGATATTACCAAACCCACTATCGTGGGTCAAAATCTTAGAACCCAAATGAGCGGCGATGAATGTGAGACCGACGCATTACTTCTGCGCCCAATAAATATTGTCGCGAAACTGCGGATTGAGCCGTTTGATATAAAGACAGAGCATGCCATGCACGCCGAGCTGACGCAGTTTGCGCGGATCGCCAGCGCGCAGCGCATCTTTCTCCTCATTCGACAATTCGTATTCGCCCATCACGCTTTCGAAGTCCTTTAACGACTTCTGGTAAGTTGATTCGTTCATCTTTAGATCAAAAAGCAGGCGGCTCAAATGGTAACAACTCATGTTTCTCTCCAACGCCGTAGCACGCGATTGCTGTTCTTCGTATTCATCGTATTCAAGCCGAGACTCGTAACCCGCAACGCGAATCTAAACCAACTTCCAACTGACAAAGCCCCAGCCGGTAGCGACAAAGTCCGGCATGTATGCCGTGTAGCTCGCTTTGGCGTCGCCGATGGCGCCAACCACGACCATCCAGTTGAGAAACTCGGTGTCGCCCGCTTGCAAAAGATCTTGCACGGAATAGTCGACCAAACTTCTGCCCTTTCCCTGGCGCATCACTTCGAGTAGTCGATGATCGAAGCTCTCGTCGATCTCGCCGATGCGCGGCGAACCGGGGAAATGCGACAGCCCGCCGGTGGCGAGAATCGCGACGCGCTCTTTTGATTGGTCCGCCACGGCGCGGATCAGCTCGCCAACTTGATAGCAGCGCCGCGGCGAGGGTGCCGGGTCAACCCAGGTATTTACATAAATCGGCAGGATCGGAATCGTCGGTTTCGGCAGCAGAAAATAGAGCGGCACATTTTGCGTGTGCTGCAGTTCAACATATTCGCCGTAGGAAAAGTCGATGCCGCTTTCCATTCCCGCGCGGATGATCGCTGTGCCGAGCTCTTTGTGATTTTTGTAATGAAATTTGTGCTGCGTGAACTGGCCCTTAACTTCGTCGCCGATGGTGACAAAGAAAGTCGGAATGTTGTTCCAGAAAAAATTGACGAACTGATCGTTCGCCACCACGATCAAAACATCCGGGGCGGCCTGTTCTAAATCCGCGCGCAGAACCGCAAACGCTTTTTCAGCATCTTGGCGCAGCTGCTTCTGCTGCTCGAAGGTCGGCCGGCTCGCCGTACCCGACGGTGCCATGCTGTAGTGCAGATCCATGAAATCTTCCCACTCGCGGCCCGGCTCGAGCAGAATGTTAGGCGCATGACTCGCGGCCAAAGCGGAAACTAGAGGCATAGGACAACTCCTCAGTGAAGTGAAAAAATCCTATGCCCCGACCTGGGAAAAAGCAACTGCGAAAATGGCGGGAGACTAAGACAAAAGATCAGTTGGAATTGGCAAATCGCGGCAACGGAAAATTGCCCTGACACGGGGCGAGAGCTACGGCGCCGACGGAAATAATCGAAACCGCTTCGCCGGCGGGGTTTTAACCCGCCGTAGAGTACCATGGACCAAAGGAGATGCTCGCCCCCTTTGGCAACCCCATTTAATTGCTTCCGCCTCAAGAGGCTGCGTTAACATAGAATTTAAAGCATGCGGTAATTGCGAACGGCAAAATATATCATCACGACGACCACGACTACCGAGATGATCGGGTGGTTGATCACCCATTGGAGTGCCGGTTCAAATACATAATGCGACGAGTAGTCGATGGCCTTACCGAATTTATCCATTCATATCCCCTCTCAGAGTGCTGATTGCCATTCTAGCAAACCCCCCGTGGGCCGAAAAGGATAATAATTCTATCGAAACGAGCCGATCCACGCCAAGTTTACCATTCCGTGGCGGCATCGAGGGAGCATGAGGGCGATCTAAGCCAATTGTCAGCCAAGCAGGTTCGATCTATGGGCTTCACTTACATTCTTGCTCAACAACGGACAAACCTGAACGAATCGCCCAGTTCAGTGACGTCGCCTTACCCTATAGGTGGCCTGAAGATCGTTGAAATCATGGGGGTTTTTGCAGCTTAGCGGAGTATTGGGAGCTTGGCATTCCGGTTGCTCTATCTGTGGAATATCAAATCCATTGAAGGAGCATCCGATGAAAATTTTACTAGCAACCATGTTTAAGAAAGTGCCCGTGCGGAAAACCAAACAGCGCGCGACTCTTTGTAAGCGCTGCGGCACGAGGATCTATTCGATGAGCTACTTAAAAGTTCATCTCGAGTCCCATGATCGCGCCAGTCATTAGACATCCACCCCAAACAGTGGAGAAAAAACCATGAACATCGCTGTCATACCCTGGCAGGTCTTTCTCGACGCATTGCAAAAGCAGCAGCCCACCACTCTGGAAGCTTGGCTGCGACGTTGGCTCTTTACCAACGACGGCGTGCTCTTAGCGCATCAGCAGACCGCAATGAACTAAGGCTCGGTACGCGCGCCGCACGCCAATGAAAAATCAGAAACCAGAAACGGACCGAGCTGAAACGGCCGCCGTCCGTCACTGCTGCAACCATCCGCACGCAGTGATCGTTAATCCGAGTGAAAGCGAACTGCGCGAATTGGAAGCGATGCTGGCCAATTGTCCGAACTGTAGCCACTGGTCACCCGGCGACGGACCGATCATGGCGGTAATATCGACCGAGACAACTAGCTTGAACGATGACAGCAAAGGTTTCAGTTAGTTGACGAATAGTTTCCGCATAGCAGCGACGGTTCCAGACAGAAAGCGAAAACTTCCCAAGCACAATCGATGGGCCAGCCCATTCGAAAGCAACCGGTAAAAGTAAACGATGGACAACGAGGAGCGAATGGAAGCGGTAAAAATCATCATGCCCACCGTCGAGCGCAAGCCCTGCGTATGCGGTGCCACACTCTACCGTTCTAGTGTGACTACAAACCGGCGCAAGTTGCAGGTCTGGTTATGCACGACCCACTGCGGCGCTCGCGGGCTAACCTATGAAGGCGCCCTCAGACGCAAAGTCCGCTTGGATTTGCTCAGCTGGGGCGATCTCCGGCGCAACGCGCAGACCTTGATCGAAGCTGAAAACCAAGACGAAGATATTCTTACTTTGCAGTAGCTCGCGATCGGCGCGGTGTCTCCGCTCCCGGTGAAAAGCCCACCCGCGTATCAAATTACATTTCCGAATTTTTGTTTAAAGAGTTTAAATGTGGCCTGGGACGGAATCGAACCGCCGACACGAGCAATTTCGTCTAATTACTATTCTGCGGAAAACAATTATGCGTTCTGTTTTTTTCTTATCAGCTCCACGTTTGGTACTTTTCGTAAGCCGCCTTGGTTCGCTTGAGAACCTTCTCCCAGTCCTGCCGAATGGGCTTTACTTTGAATTGTTCGATCAACAGCTGAAGAACTTCCTCAATTGATATGCGGGCAGTTGGTAAGTGAATCTTTCGAAGGTTATTTACCCCAGAGGCAGGACATACATGTATATGGGGAAAAGACGGTTTTAACCAAGGATGCCAATGATAAGCAAAAAGTTCTTTTTCTAATCGGTCTTGAACACTGTAATTGTAACCAGCTGTCGTCACTTTCCAGGGGCCTCGCTCACCCGCAGTCTCTACAACCCGATATTGCATCTGTACGGTCAAATAGAGTGTCGGCGTCGAGGCCAACTTGACCGGATCGCTGTTGTTAATCGTGAGGGCGTGTGGGCGCTGATTGTTCGGATCGTAACCGCTAACGACAAAAGACTTGGTAATGCAGGAGAGGGCCTGACGTATCGGCCCAAGAAAACTGTCAACGGCTTGATGAGAGGTTTTACCCGCCAAAGGGGAGTAGGAATGCGACCCGCATGACTTCGGGCCGGTCGGGGTTTTTGATTTTCTTGGCCTTCCACTTGCGCGCGAATTCCTTGCCGCTCATGCGCAGGTAGCGGCGCGCCTGCCGGTCGAGCAATTTTTCTCCCTCGTCTCGGCTGAGCACCCTGAAACCGTTTTTGCTAGTTGTTTTCATCGGCCATCTAGTGGATTAGATTTTCCTGCCCCGCTCTCCCGCGGTAATTCTCCCAATTGAATCGGTACTACGCAGCAAGTCCCGCTTCAGCCAAAATCACGCTGGAACCATGCTCCTTCACCTTCCGTAACATTACGTTGTCATTGAAGCAACGATCAGTCACCGTATGAAACTTTATCACAGGATGAGAAGCAAGCAAAACGGGATTGGAAGGTCGAGACTAAGCGTGAGAGTCTTCGAATTTCAGGAGCTGAACTCGGCGAACATGGCCCCTTCGACTAACTCTACTTCAAATTCAGAATTGATCGCGTGTACGAGCGAAATCTTAAGCGGCGTGCATTTTTTACCAGGCGGTTGGCATGACCACTGAATACTTCTTCGCGCATGTATTGGGGCTGCTCGACTACGACGATCCAGCCTGGACCTTTTTATCAATCGTGTTTTTCTTGTGACTGCGTTCTTCGTGATCACCCGAATGAACCGATCATGAAGCGGCAAACTGATCGAAGGGGAATGCGATCTGGAAACGCGACATTAAGGAACGTCGAACAGAGAGCCGGAAAAGAGTTTAAATGTGGCCAGGGACGGAATCGAACCGCCGACACGAGGATTTTCAGTCCTCTGCTCTACCGACTGAGCTACCTGGCCAAAATAAGTGAACTTGGAATATTGCTTAAAAGCTGGGGCGAGTCAAGTTTTCGCTTAGCCGCTAGCGAGATTTTCCACCTGCCGTTCGACGAAATCGATCACCTGACTTTCTAGACAGACACCGTTTAACGTATTGATCTCTTGGATGCCGGTTGGACTGGTCACGTTGACTTCAGTCAAGAAACTGCCGATCACGTCCAGGCCGACAAAGTATAATCCATCGGTTCTTAAAAGCGGCGCCAGCGCGGCGCAAATTTCTTGGTCGCGCGCCGTCACTTCGGTCTTTACGCAGGTGCCGCCAACGTGAATATTGCCGCGCGTTTCAGACTCAAGCGGCACGCGCAAAACCGCGCCGAGCGGCTCGCCGTTTAAGACAACAATTCGTTTGTCGCCCTGGCGAATTTCCGGCAAATAGCGCTGACCCATGACCAGCCGTCGGCCATTGTCGGTGGCGGCTTCCAAGATGGAATTCGTGTTGCGGTCTTGCTCGTTTAAATAAAAAACCCCGCTGCCGCCACAACCGTCGAGCGGCTTGACGATCATCTCGCCACCCAGTTCGGACATGAAAGCTTTCAGCCGGTCCATGTTGCTGCTGACCATGGTCTGGGGAATCTGCTCAGGAAAGCGCAACGCGTAAAGTTTCTCATTGGCCTCGCGTAGACCTTTGGGATTGTTCAGGACGAAACATTTGCGCTGATCGATCAAACTGAGCAAATGGCTGGCGAAAAAAAACTTCATGTCAAACGGTGGATCTTTGCGCATCCAGACGCTGTCGAAATCATCCAGCGCGCCGGTAGCGAAGGCACCGAGTTGGTAGTACGGCGTCGCCCGCGCCAGGGAAAGCCGTCGATAGCGGCCATGCACCGTGCCGCCGCGGACGAACATGTCGTCCAATTCCATGAAATAGAGTTCATGGCCGCGCCGCTGCGCTTCGAGCATCAAGACAAAAGTCGTGTCTTTGTCGATGTTGATCTTGTCCACCGGATCCATCACGACGCCGATTTTTAGCTTTGCCATAAAAGTGCCGTCCGCAGTGTTTAATCTCTGACGACCCACGTGCGCGCCAGGAGGTCGTGCCAGCCGCGCTTCTCGCCGCTCCAGATAATCCAGAAGCAACTGAAGCCGAAAGTCGCGCAGCCAAAACCGATCAAACCGAGCCAGCGCAAAAAAGCGCGGCGATAAGAGATCGTTTCCTGCTCCGCATCAACAACCCGCAAACCGAACAGCCATTTGCCCACGGTTTTGCCGTCCATGCCATGAAATACAACAAAGTAAGCCGTCGCCAGGAGAATCCAGGCGAAGGTCAGAATCCCGAACAACGGCGCAGCATTATCCATGGAGACAAATCGTCCGTGCGCGGCCAGCCCGACTTTGTAGCCGATATAGGCCATAACTCCCATCAGCGCGGATAGCAAAAGGATCGTCACGAAGTCGATGCCGAACGCCAGCGTGCGGCGAAAAAAACCGCCGTAACGAACCTCCTTTGCTACTTCATTCGGTACGCTTACCGAAGGCGCGAACGCGGCAGAGTCTTTCTCCGCCGGAAACTGCCAGTCATCATTTTCAACGGGCTCGGAGAGATCAATGGGCTCCTGCAGAGTTAGTTTGAAGTCTTCCGGTCGTGGCGCGCCGAAAACAATCCGGCGATGCAATAATCTAGCGCCGCATTTTTCACAGCGTTCGGCATTAACCGGCACCGGTGTTTCGCAATTTTGGCAGTTCATAAGTTAATTAATGAAGTCATGCTAGAGAAAGCGCCACAACGACGCAAGCGCCCTAGCCCAGATCGCCCCAAAGAAATTGCGCCAACGAAAGCGCTGTCACGGCAGCGGTTTCAGCGCGAAGAATCCGGCGCCCCAACTGAACCGAGTCGAATCCTTGCGCTCGCGCCAACTCGGCTTCCGCGCTGCTGAAGCCCCCTTCGGGACCGATGGCGAGCGTTACCGCCTTGGCGTCGCGGTGTTTTTTGTACACGTCATCTAATGATTGCGCCGCTTCTTGCTCCCAAAAAAATAGCTTAACGCCCTCGTGCGATGGCCGGATGAGCAATTCTTGAAACGTGCAAAGCGGCAACACTTCGGGCACGACGGTGCGGCCGCATTGCTTAGCCGCGCTGAGCGCGATCTTGCGCCAGCGCTCGGTGCGGCTAGCAATCTTTCGCTCATCGAGTTTCGGCACCGCGTAGGTCGACGTGAACGGAACAATCGTTTGGACGCCAAGCTCCGTCGCTTTCTCGACTACAAATTCGAACTTCTCTCCTTTGGTGAGTCCGGCCGCCAGGGTTATTTGCAAAGGCGACTCGCGCTGCGCTTGGCGCGAGCTGAGAATCTCAATTTCGCCTTGCGCCGCGGCCAAAGAACAGATCACTGCTTCATGCTCCCAACCGGTATCGTCGAAAACCGTGATGCGATCGCCAGGCTTCAAGCGCAAAACCTTGCGCAGATGCCCCAGCTCCTGGCCCGCAATCGTGCCGCGATTAGCGTGAATCTGTCTGCTCGGCAGAAAAAAGCGTGCCATGGATTCTATTTTCTTTGCAGCAGCAAGGTCGTCCATTCGCGCCCGCGCTTTTGCCGGACGAGCCGGAACCCTGCACGGAAACATCGGATGACCATCTGGGCTTTTTGCGACAAAATTCCCGAAAGAATCAGATAGCCTTTCGCTGAAACCTTTTTCTCCATCGCGCCGGCAAGATCGATGATCGTCTCGGCGGTCAAGTTAGCAACCACCACGGAAAATCTTTTCCTGATACTCTGTAGCTTAACACCCGATAAATGAACTTTGTCCAGGGCACGGTTGTCCCGCAAGTTCTGCGTCGCAACTTTGAGCGCCACCGGATCGTTGTCGATGGCCCAAACCTGCGTAGCGCCTAATTTGACTAGAACAATGGCCAGAATACCGGCGCCAGTGCCGACATCGAGCGCGCTGAAGCCACGGCCGCTGAGCGAATCGGCAACTTGCTCGAGAAATTCCATGCAGCCGCGCGTGGTGGCGTGGGTGCCAGTGCCAAAGGCCAAGCCGGGTTCGATGGTGATGACTTGGCGCGAGCGAAATTTTGGCGGGGTCAGCCATGGCGGCGTCACCCAAAAGGATTTGCCGACGCGGCGCGGCTTGATGAAGCGGCGCCAGGAGTCATGCCAGTTTTCACTAACGATGACGCGCCATTGAACCCTCGGTCTGACGCCCTGGCGACTGACAATTTCAACATCACTGAGAAATCGCCCAACTCTCTGCTTGAGCGCTGCATCGCCACGCGATCGTGGGAAGTAGGCTTCCAATCCATGCCGCTTCAGGACGACGCCGGGCGCGCCTTGTTCGATGAAAAAATTCGCCACCGCGTCGAGTTTCGCCGCGCCGATTTCGAGCGAGAGATGAAGCCAAGATTCTTGCACAAGGTTTTATGCCACAGCACCGCCAACCGATCAATT
>JAERMN010000503.1 GCA_016844625.1 Deltaproteobacteria bacterium | reverse complement strand
GAAGAGGCGATCGAGCGCGCCAGCGTCATCATCGACTGCACGCCGGTGGGCAATCAGAATAAAGAAAAGATTTACAACAGGTACGCCGGCAACGGCCGCGGCTTTATCGCCCAGGGCAGCGAAGATGGCTTCGGCAAGAAATACGCCCGCGGCATCAATGACAGAGCGCTGGTCAAAGGTCAGGATCAATTCATTCAGGTGGTCAGCTGCAACACGCACAACTTGGCCGTGCTGATCGACACGGTCGCGTTAGGACCGGAAAAGGAAGACAACCTCGCCGAAAGCCGTTTTGTTTGCATGCGCCGCGCCAATGATTTGAGCCAAGAAGGCGATTTCATCCCGGCGCCGGAAGCGAGCAAGCATGACGACTCTAAGTTCGGCACACATCAGGGACGAGATGCTCACGAACTGTTCGGAACCCTGGGACTCGACCTGAATATTTTTTCGTCCGCCTTGAAGCTCAATACGCAGTACATGCACACGATCCATTTTAATCTCAGACTGCGCCGCGCCATCGACAAGGACGAGTTGATGCGCCGCTTCCAATCGACCCGCCGAGTTGCTTTGACCAACAAGAAGTCGTCGGCGTCGGTTTTTTCTTTCGGACGCGACCATGGTCTGTTTGGCAGAATATTGAATCAGACGGTGATCGTCACGCAGAGCCTTGCGATCCATAACGACAAGGAAATCATCGGCACCTGCTTCACGCCCCAGGACGGCAACTCGCTGTTGAGCAGCATCGCCGCTACTTTATGGTTTATGTATCCGGATTCTTACGAAGAGAAACTAGCGCCGGTGCGGCCGTACTTTTTTAGCGAAATCTAGTTACCGGCAGAATTTGAATCAAGGGATCGAAGGAAAACCTTCGATCCCTTTTTTTATTGAGACTTCAGGCTTCTGTGTGAATTACCTGGCAGAATCCTATTGTTTCTGTTTACCACGAAGAGCACGAAGGACACGAAGACTTCGGATCATTCACCGCAGAGGCGCTGAGGAAGCGGAGGAGAGAGTATAAAAGCTAAACTCGGCGTACTCTGTACTACAATAGCTAAGAACTTACGCGGGTTGCGCAAATTTTCGGAAATGCAAATTGCGAAATAGGGCGCGATCAATCGCGCCCCTACAAGATCAATATCCTTTTTGCGCCTTTTGCGCTTTCTGCGGTTGATTCTCCGGGTCTCAACAGGGCGGGTTAGAAAACCCGCCCTGTTGCATCTTTTTTTGCGATCTATGCGTTCTTTGCGGCCAATTCTTCTCTTGGGTTGCGGCTCTGCCTCGCTAGGTCTCTGTGGTGTGTAATGATTCGGTTCCCTAGACTCTTAAACTTCGTGATCTTCGTGTCCTTCGTGGTGAATACTCTTCCACAGTAAACCCGGATGGATTTTTTATTCCCTGACGTTTGGTTGCGGGATGTCCTCGAAGCGCACGGTGTCGCCGGCTTTGATGCCGTGGCGTTGCGACAGGCCGCCGTTGATCTCCAAGACATATTGGCTCGGCGCGCTGACCGAGCGCGGGTCCAATGAAAACGGCACCGTTTGCTCGACGATGCCGACGATCTTGCGGTCGCCATTGATAAAGATCATGTCCAACGGCAGCGGCGTGTTCTTCATCCAAAATGACTGCTGCGATTGCGCAGGAAAAATAAAGAGCATGCCGCGGTCGGCCGCCAAATCGCGGCGATATTGTAGCCCCATTTCGCGCTTCGAAGGCGTGTCGGCGATTTCGACAACGAAACTGACTGTGCGTCCCTCTTTGGTGCTAATCGTTACTTTCGGCTCGGCTTGGCAAGCGGTCACGCTAGCGAGCATGGCAAGTAACATAACCAATAAACGAAGCCACTTCGCGGGCGGGGTATTAACCCTGCCGCTGTTTAAATATCGCAAAGGGGATGCTCTCCTCCTTTGGAAACCCCAGTTAAATGGTTCCACGCTGCAAGCAGCGTGGTCAACGAAAAGTATCAAAGTCGGATGTTTGACCATGTCACCTGGCTAGATTCTTCGCGACGATTTCGGCGATGTCCAGCACTTCCATCGCCGTCTCTGGCTCTTCCTTGGCGGTCTCTTCAGTAATCATGCGCATGCAGAACGGACAGCCGGTGGCCACCGTCTTCGCGCCAGTCTGCTTGAGCTCGCGATAACGGTTGGTGCCGACGCGCTCGCGGCCCTTCTCTTCTTCTTTCCAAAACTGTCCGCCGCCGGCGCCGCAACAAAAGCTGTTGCTCCGGTTGCGGCTCGGTTCGGTGAGCTTCGCGCCGGTGGCTTGGATCAAGCCGCGCGGTTCATCGAAAATCCCATTATGCCGGCCGAGATAACAAGGGTCGTGATAGGTGATCGAATCGTTGGCATTGCCATTGAGCTTGAGTTTCCCCGCTTTAACCAACCCGTCGATGAAATCAGTGTGATGCTTGACGACAAAGTTGCCGCCGAACTGCGGATACTCGTTGCCGATGGTGTGAAAGCAATGCGGGCAAGTGGTCACGATCGTTTTGGGTTTAATTTCGTTTAGCACTGCGACGTTTTCTTCGGCCATCTGGACGAATAAATATTCATTGCCGGTGCGCCGCGCCGTGTCGCCGGTACATTTTTCTGCTTTGCCGATCACCGCCCAATCGATCCCCGCCGCGTTGAAAAGCTCGGCCATGCTGCGGGCGATTTTTTGCGCCCGCGGATCGAACGCCACCGCGCAGCCGACCCAATAGAGAACTTCAGGATCGGGGTTTTCCGCGAGAGTCGGCACCGCAAACGGCAATCCCTTCGCCCAGGCAAGGCGCTCGTCGGGAGACATGCCCCACGGATTGCCGGCGCGCTCCATATGGTTGAAAGTATTTTGCAATCCCTTGGGAAACTCCGCCGCGCCCAACACACGCTCGCGGCGCACGTCGATGATATGGAGCATCTGTTCATTGCCGACCGGGCAGACTTCGATGCAAGCATTGCAGGTCGTGCACGCCCACGCCGATTCTTCATTGAGCGCGAACTCGAGCAACGGCCGGGGACTTTCTTGCCCATTGGAAAAGCTCGGGAAGATTTTATTTAGCTCGTAGCGCTCGTTGATCAACATGGCCGCCGGGCTGAGCGCCTTGCCGGTGACATTGGCGGGGCACACATCCTGACAGCGGTTGCACATGATGCAGCTGTAGGAATCGAGCAGCCGGGGCCAGGTGAAATCCTCCAACCTCGCCGCGCCGAACACTTCTTCTTTTTCAAAATCCATCGGCTGGAGCACACCGGGCTTATCCTTTTTCAATGCCAGATTGATCGGCGCAAGAAAGATATGAATATGTTTGGAGCGCGGAAAATAGGGCAGGAAGAGCAAAATCGAACCGAGCGCACCCCACCAG
>JAERMN010000081.1 GCA_016844625.1 Deltaproteobacteria bacterium | reverse complement strand
GTGGGCGGACCGATCGGCACAAACCATGTTTCGTGGCAGCTTTGAACATACCCTTGATATCAAGGGCCGGCTCAGCATTCCGGCGAAGTTCCGTGACGTGCTGGTCGGCAAAGGCGATGATCGCATTGTCATGACCAATTTCGTTATCGACGGACAGCGCTGCCTCGATGTCTATCCGATCGATGCTTGGCTCAGATTTGAAGATGAGATTCGCAAGAAACCGAAATTCGATCCACGCATGGTGCGCTTTCAAAATTATTATCTCGGCTCGGCGTGCGAATGCAGCTTGGACACCCACGGGCGGATTCTGATTCCGCCGGTGCTGAGAAAATACGCCGATCTGAAACGTGACATCATTTTGGTTTCGGCTCTGGAGAAATTTCGCGTCTGGGACCAAGAGGCGTGGAAGAAGATCTTCGTCGAAGCGGAAGACAAGTTGATGCAGGATCCGGATTTTCTTGGCGACTTGGGACTGTAACGGAGCGGTGAGCGGCGGTTCAGTTGCGAGAGGGGGAATAACGCATGCTAGAGCGCAAAGCGATTCAAGATATCTCAGTGATCGATCTCACCGGCGATATCGATTTTCGTGAGATGATTCGCATCAAAGATGTGATCGGTTCGTTGATCGAAAAGGAACGGATCAAGGTCGTGCTCAATCTCAAGTCGGTGGATCATATTAACTACTTGAGCATCGGTGTTCTTTTGGAGCGGCTGAAGCTGCTGAGAAATTTAAACGGCGATCTCAAGCTCGCGGGCATGAGTCCATTTCTACGCGATATTTTCAAAGTCGTCGGCATGGACCGCTTCTTCGAAGATTACACTTCCTTGGAGGACGCCATCGAAAGTTTTGACGACGATTGGGAGGGTGACGGCACCAGTCACTAAGCGGTGTTCGCCCATGTCTCTGTACTGTTGCGGGAGGTCATCGAGTATCTCGACCCTAAGCCAGGTAAACGATATCTCGACGGCACGTTGGGCGGCGGAGGCCACAGCGAACAAATCCTGATCGGTAGTGAACCGGATGGTTTAGTTTTGGGATTGGACCGGGACGAAGAAGCGCTTGCTGCGGCGCGAGCGCGATTGCAAAGATTTGGCGACCGATTGAGCGCGCGTCAGGCGAGCTTCGCGGAGGCAGACGAAATTCTTGCGGCAGTCGGCTGGCAGGCGGTCGATGGAGCGATCTTGGACTTGGGCATTTCATCGCATCAGATCGATTCTCCCGAGCGAGGCTTTAGCTTTCGCGCCGATGGCCGGCTCGATATGCGCATGGATCGGCGTCAAGAACTCGATGCCCAACGCATTTTGAATTCTCATAGCGAGGCCGAGCTGGAACGGATATTTCGCGATTTTGGCGAAGAGCCGCAAGCGCGCCGGATCGCGCGCGCGCTGGTTGCCGAGCGAAAAAACAAATCGATCGAAACCACCGTGGAACTGGCTCGGTTTATCGCGCGCGCCAAGCATAGCCGCGGCGGCCGCGGGCGCGATCATCATCCGGCGACGCAAGTTTTCCAAGCGCTGCGCATCGCGGTCAATCAAGAGCTCGTCGATCTCGAGCGATTCTTGGACAAGGGCTACCAGCTGCTCCGCCCGCAAGGCCGGATGGCGATCATTTCGTTTCATTCGCTGGAAGATCGCTTGGTAAAACAGGCATTTCGCAAATGGAGCCGTGCTTGTCTGTGTCCGCCGCGGGCGCTCATCTGTCGGTGCGGCTGGAGTCCAAAGGTTAGATTATTAACCAAGAAGCCGGTGGTGCCATCGGCGCATGAGATCGAAACCAATCCGCGCGCGCGTTCGGCGAAGTTGCGTGTGGTGGAGAAAATTTAGCAAACGATCATGGCAGCAGCCGTCAGCGCGCAGCCGCGCAGAATCATTAGCGCTCCGCGGCAACGGGTAGAACGATCCGGCGGTAAACGCCGGCGTTTGGTCGTTGGCGCTCTACTGGGTCTCGGTTTGATCGGCACGGTGTTGTTCCATGTGTGGGTGCGGCTGCAGGTCGTGCGCATGGGCTATGTGCTGTCGACCACGAGCAAATTGCAGACCCGGCTCGAACAGGAAAATCGCGAATTGAAAGTCGAACTTGCGACGATGACATCGCCCGACCGGCTGGCAACCTTGGCGCGCCAGCGCTTAGGACTGGTTCAGCCCGAGAAAGGCCAGGTTGTGGTTTTGCCATGAGACGCACTCTCAAGCGCAATCATCGACGCCTGTTGGTCGCCAAGATTTTCTTCTTGGCGACATTCCTAACCGTGGGCGGACGCGCGTTTCAGTTGCAAGTGCTGCAAGGCGATAAGCTCATGCGCCTCGGCCAGCGCCAGCACTTAAAAGAATGGATCGTATTGCCCAAGCGCGGTGCGATGATCGATCGCGCCGGCGAGCCCTTGGCTCTAAGCATGGAGTCGCAGTCGGTCTATGTCAGACCCCATCGAATTCAAGACGCCGACAAGGTGAGTCAAAGTTTGGCTGAGATCCTTAATCTCCGCGCCAGTGAAGTGAAACAAAAAGTCAGCTCGAAAAAGCCTTTCGTTTGGGTCAAGCGGCAAGTCTCATCGCCCGAGGCGGAAAAAATCCAGGGGCTTAACTTGGACGGCATCGGCATGTTTTACGAACCCAATCGTCATTATCCGCAAGGGCAGCTGGCTGGCCAGCTGATCGGCTTTGTCGGTCGGGATTCCGAAGGGCTAGAAGGCTTGGAGCTCAAGTACAACGACTACATCCGCGGCGAAACCGGTTCGTCGGTGACCGAGCGCGATGCCCTCGGACGGCGGGTGCTCGTTCAGGGTGTCGAGGGCTTACAGATTCCGCCCGGCAGCGACGTCCATCTGACGCTCGATACCGCGATTCAAAACATGGCGGAAAAAGAGTTGGAAGCCTCGATCGTAAAATATCGCGCCAAGGCGGGCGTGGCGATCGTGGTCGAGCCGCACACCGGCGAGGTCTTGGCGTTGGCCAATTATCCTTCCTTCGATCCCAACCATTACGCCAAACAAACGGCCGAGCAGAGACGCAACCGCGCCGTCACGGACAGCTTCGAACCCGGTTCGACGTTCAAAACTATTCTCGCGGCCACGGCTTTGGAAGAAGGGATCGTTGGCAAGGACGACCTCTTCTATTGCGAAATGGGCAAGTATCCGTTTGCCGGCAAGGTGATTCACGACACTCATCCTCAAGGCTGGCTGTCTTTTGCCAAGATTCTCCAGGTGTCGAGCAACATCGGCTTCACCAAAGTGGCCGAGAAGGTAAAGAAGGACCGCTATTTTAAGTACATTGAAAAATTTGGCTTTGGCAAAGTCACCGGACTCGATGTGCCCGGTGAAGCGCCGGGGCTGTTGCGCCGCGCCGAAAGTTGGGCGGGAATCGATCTGGCGACCCATGCTTTCGGCCAGGGCCTCTCGACCACGCCGATGCAGATGGTGATGGCGTACGCGGCGATCGCCAACGGCGGATTTCTCATGCGTCCTTACGTGACCCGCCGTGTGATTAACCCGCGCGGCGAAGTCTTGGTGGAAAACCAGCCGCATGTGGTGCGCCGGGTGATTTCGGAGAAAACCGCCCACTTGCTTGCGTCGATGCTAAAGGACGTGACCAACGAGGGCGGCACCGGCACCATGGCGAATATTGAGGGCTTCGAAGTCGCGGGAAAAACCGGCACGGCGCAGAAGGCCGATCCGGCGCATGGTGGATATTCAAAAAAACGGGTTGCTTCTTTTGTCGGCTTTGTTCCTGCCAGCAATCCGCGGTTGGTGGCGCTGGTGTTGATTGACGAGCCCGAGTCGCAGGTTTACGGCGGCGTGGTGGCCGCGCCGGTGTTTCGTAACATCGCGCAAGGAGCTTTGCGCCGTTTAGCCGTCGCGCCGCAGAAGGCTCAGCCACTTCCCACGGCGGCCCAGTCCGCCGAGTTGCCGATGCGCCATGTCGCCAAGCGCGTCAATCAAACCGCGCTTCATGCCAGCGCCGATGGCGTGCCGGATTTTGTCGGCCTGAGCCTGCGCGAGGCGTTGGAAAAAGCCCAGTCGATGAAAGTCAAATTGCGGCTGCAAGGCAACGGTTACGTGGTTAAGCAAGCGCCGGAGGCGGGCCGCAGCTGGCACGAAGAAGAAGTTTTAGTGCTCAATTTGCAAGGCTGACGGCGATGCGACTCAAGGAGTTTGTCACGCTGGCAGAGGTGGAAGAGGCTGACGGAAATCTGGACCAAGATGTAAACGGGCTGACCTACGATTCGCGCACGGCGAGCGCGGGGCAAGTTTTCTTCGCGATCCCCGGCGAACAGGCGGACGGCCATGATTTCATCGGCGCAGCGGTCAAGCGCGGTGCGACTACTTTCGTTTATTCGCAAAAAGGCAATTGGCCGCAAACGACAGCCTCGGTGCGGGTGAAAGATGTCCGGCGCGCAATGGGATTATGGGCGGCGCATTTTTATCATCGACCCAGCCAAAAGTTAAAACTCGTAGGCGTGACGGGGACAAACGGCAAGACGACGCTGACTTATTTGCTCGAATCGATGTTTAAAGCCGCCGCGTTGACGCCCGGCGTGATCGGCACGATCAATTATCGCTACGCTGGCCGAGAAATTCCGTCCCATCACACCACGCCGGAGTCGCTCGATTTGCAGCAGATGTTGGCCGTGATGGTCGGCGCGGGCGTGCACTCGGTCGCCTTGGAAGTCTCTTCCCACGCTTTAGCGCAGGAAAGAGTGCGCGGTTTAGATTTTGACGTCGGTGTTTTTACCAATCTTTCGCGTGATCATCTCGACTATCATCGCGACATGGACGATTATTTTTCGATCAAGAGCCGGCTTTTTACTGATTACTTAGATGTCAGTTCTAAGGCGCGCAAAGCGGCGGTGATCTACGGTGAAGATGCGCGCGGCGGCGCACTAGCCGCCATGGCACGCGATCACGGTTTAGACGTTTGGCTATACGGCGAAGGGCCGTCATGGGATGTGCATCCGTTGCAAATCGAAAAAGACGTGTTGGGTTGCCGCGGCAAGATCGTCGCGAAGGGGCAGACGATTGAATTCGAATCGGCGCTGATCGGCAGCGCCAATTTGCAAAACATTCTCGGTGCAGTGGGCGTCGGTTGTGCGCTCGGGCTTGACGCCGATGCGCTTGCGGCGGGAATTCGCCAACTCAAAACCGTTCCGGGTCGAGTCGAGAAGGTCGAGAACCAAGTTGGGATTACGATTCTCGTCGATTATGCGCATACGCCGGACGCGCTGGAGAAAGTTCTCGGCGCGGTGCGACCGTTGGCCTGCGGTAAAGTGATCACCGTGTTCGGTTGCGGCGGTGACCGCGACCGCGGCAAGCGGCCTCTGATGGGCGAAATCGCGGCGCGGCTGAGCGATCTTGTCGTCGTCACCTCGGATAATCCGCGCACCGAGGAACCCTTGGCGATTCTCGGCGAGATTGAAGCGGGGGTGCAGCGAACCGGATTGAAGAAGTTTAGGGCTTCGGGTTTCGAGTCTCGAGTTGGAGAATTTGATGTTGAGCGCGGCTATCTTATGGAAGCTGACCGGCGTTTGGCTATTCGCGCGGCTGTGAATTGGGCGCGGCCCGGCGATTTAATTTTAATCGCCGGCAAAGGGCACGAGGATTACCAAATCCTCGGCACTCAAAAGATTCATTTCGACGATCGGGAGGTGGCTCGCGACGAATTAGCCGCGCGAGCCAGAGTGTAACTAACCGAGCATGGCATGGAGTCGAGGCGAAATACTCGCGGCGACCGGTGGCAAGTTAGTACGCGAAGGAAACAAAGTGCGCTTTGGCGGGGTGGTCACCGATTCCAGCAAGGTTAAATCGGGGGCAGTTTTTGTCGCTCTCAAAGGCGAACGATTCGATGGCCATCGCTTTGTTGGTGACGCGCTCAAGCGTGGTGCGGCGTGCGTGATTGTGCATCGCAAATTACCGGGGGCGGCGTTCGGTAGCGCGGCGGTGATCCAAGTCAGCGACACGCTCGAGGCGCTGGGAGATTTGGCGAACTACCGGCGCCGGCAGTTCGCGCCTAAGGTGTTCGCGATCACCGGTTCCAACGGCAAGACGACGACCAAAGAAATGGTAGCGGCGATTCTTGAAGAAGCTTCACTCGACGGGCGGCCACTGCACGGCAAGATTTTGAAGACCGAAGGCAATTTTAACAACTTGGTCGGTTTACCCTTAACGCTGTTGCGCTTGCGTAAGCAAGACAAGGTCGCGGTGGTCGAGCTCGGCACCAATCATCCCGGTGAGATTGAGCGTTTGGCTAAGATCGCCGAGCCGGATTGGGCCGTTATCACTGCGGTCGCCGCCGCGCATCTTGCGGGATTAAACAATATCGCCGGCGTGGCGCGGGAAAAAGGCTCGCTCTATCGAAACGTTCGCCGCGGCGGCGCCATCGCGGTGAATCTCGACGATCCATGGGTGAGCCGCTTGGGCGCGAATTTCAAAGGCAAGAAATTTACCTACGGCAGGCGCGGCCAGGTGCGCGCGCAGGCGCTCGAGTTACACGACGCCAAAGGAGTCGGTTTTACGCTGCGCGCTGGCGCGCGGCGATGCAAAATCCGCTTAAATTATCTTGGCCAACACAACGTCGCTAACGCGCTTGGCGCGGCGGCTTTGACTCTTGGCGCGGGCGTGAGTCTAGCGGCGGTGCGTCGCGGTTTAGAAAAAGCCCAGCCCTATGCGATGCGCATGCAGGTCGAGAGCTGGCGCGGCGTCGGCATCATTAATGATGCTTACAACGCCAATCCTGCGTCGATGAAAGCGGCGCTAACGACGCTGGCGGAAATTCCCTGCCGCGGCCAACGAATCGCCGTGCTCGGCGATATGTTCGAACTTGGCCGCCATGGCCGCAAGGAACATCGAGAACTGGGCCAGGCCGTAGCCCAGGCGAACATCGACCAGCTCTATTTGCTCGGCGCACAAGCCGGCACAGTTCGCACTGGCGCGCTTGGCGCCAGTATGCGGGCGGAGCAAATTTACATCGGCGTCGATCATGGCGATTTGGCGCGCCGCATCGGCGCGCGAGTGAAGAGCGGCGACTGGCTGCTATTTAAAGGTTCGCGCGGCATGAAAATGGAAACAATTCTGGACCAGCTCAGAGGCGGAAAGGCGTAGGAGCGCGGCGTTGCTTTACTATCTGTCCTTCTTGCTGGCGAGCAGTTATTCCGGCTTTAACGTGTTTCGCTACATCACGTTTCGCGCGGCGATGGCGGCATTAATGGCGTTGATGATCTCGTTTCTACTGGGGCCGTGGTTGATCCGCGTGTTGACCGAGAAACAGATCGGCCAGCAGATACGCGATGACGGTCCGGCTTCCCACGCGACCAAAGCCGGGACGCCGACCATGGGCGGCGCGTTGATTCTTTTGGCATTGCTGATCTCAACCTTGATGCTCGCTGACATCGCTAATCGTTACGTCCTGCTCGCGCTCATCGCCACGGTGGGGAGCGGCGTAGTCGGTTTCGCCGACGATTACTTGAAACTAACTCGGAAAAACAGCAAAGGATTGCCGCCAGGAGCGAAACTACTCGGACAGTTATTGGTCGCATTGGTCGTCGCGGTGGCGCTTTATAATATACCGAAATTTAGCACCGAGATCGCCTTTCCGTTCATCAAGACGCTGCGCGTGAACCTCGATATTTTCTACATCCCGTTTGCCATGCTGGTGATCGTCGGCGCGTCCAACGCGGTTAACTTGACGGATGGTCTGGACGGTCTCGCCATCGGCCCGGTGATGGTCGCCGCTGGCACTTACGCCGTGGTTGCCTACGTCACCGGCCACTTAAAGCTCGCCGAGTATTTGCAAATTCCCTACGTCGCCGGCGTCGGTGAGCTGACCGTGTTTTGCGCTGCGGTGGTGGCCGCCGGTTTGGGATTTCTCTGGTACAACGCCTATCCCGCGCAGATGTTCATGGGCGACGTCGGTTCGCTGTCGTTGGGCGCGGCGCTGGGCGTGGTCGCGGTCATGACCAAGAACGAGATTCTCTTGATCATCATCGGCGGGGTCTTCGTCATCGAAGCTTTGTCGGTCATTTTTCAAGTGGCGTCTTACAAGATTCGCCGCAAGCGGGTTTTCTTGATGGCGCCGATTCATCATCACTATGAGCTTAAGGGCTGGAAGGAGCCGCAGATCATCGTGCGTTTTTGGATCCTGTCGATCATTTTTGCGGTGATCGGCTTAAGCACGTTGAAACTCAGATGATCATGGCGCGATTCGATTTGTGGTCGACCACGCTGCTTGCAGCGAGGAACCGTTAAATGGGGAATCCAAAGGGAGCGAGCATCCCCCTTGCGATATTTTAATAGGCGCCGGGGTCAATACCCCGGCGGCGAAGTGGGTTCGTTTATTGGATCTGACGGACAAAAAAGTTTTGGTCATCGGCCTGGCGCGCACCGGCAGCGAATGCGCGCGCTTCCTCGCGCGCCAAGGAGCTCGAGTGTCGGTTAGCGATCTGCGCCGCGCCGACGCATTAAAGCCGGAGATGGACGCGCTCGCGGGGCTGGCGATTAGGTTCCATTTGGGCGGCGAAGAAACGAGCTGGCTCGACACTATGGATTATGCGGTTCCAAGTCCCGGCGTTGCGGTGGACAGCTTATTGCTGCGAGAAGCCGTGACCCGGCACATTCCCGTGTTGAGCGAGATCGAGTTGGCGTACCGATTCTTCCGCGCGCCGCTGATCGCGATCACCGGCACCAACGGCAAGAGCACGACGACGACCTTAATTGGCAAAATGCTCAAAGCGGACGGCAAGAAAACATTTCTCGGCGGTAATCTCGGCGCGCCGTTTATCGGCGCGGTGGACGATGACTGGGATTGGGGCGTGGTCGAGATTAGCAGCTTTCAATTGGAGTGGGTCGAGACCTTCAAGCCGCGCATCGCACTCCATCTCAATGTCACCGAAGATCATTTAGACCGCTACGCGTCCTTCGCCGATTACCGCCATGCCAAGGAGCGCATTTTTGCAGCGCAGAGCGACGAGGACTGGGCGATACTCAACCGCGACGATGATCTCGTGTGGACACTACGCGATGAAGTCAAAGCGCGCGTGGTTTCCTTCGGATTCTTGCCGGTTGCCGAAGGTGTGTTTGCCACCGACGATGAAATTGTTTGGCGCGCCGCTGGGAGCGAAGAACGTTTCTCGCTCAAAAGCGTCAAGCTTCAAGGCGTGCACAATATTGCAAACATGATGGCCGCCGTCGCGGCCAGAATTCCCCGGCCTCGAACACCGTCTTGAGTTCGTGCGCGAGAAAGACGGCGTTCGCTACTACAACGATTCCAAAGGCACCAACGTCGGCGCGGTGGTTAAATCGTTGGCGAGTTTTTCAGCGCCGGTGATTTTGCTCGCCGGCGGTGTCGATAAAGGCGGCGAGTACGGGCCGCTAGCCGACGGTATCAGCAAAAAAGTGCGTCGCTTGATTCTGTTCGGCGCGGCGAAACAAACGATTGCCGCGGCGTTAGGCCATTTGACGACGACCATGATGGTCGACGACATCGGCGCCGCGGTGCGCGATGCCGCGGCGCACGGTCAAGTGGGCGACGTGGTCTTGTTGTCGCCGGCCTGTTCGAGCTTCGATCAGTTTCAGAACTACGCCGAGCGCGGCGATGACCATGGTCTTGAGCACCAGCTATCTCTATTCCCAAGAGCGCTATGCCGATGGCACTTACTTTTTCCGCAAACAGATGATCGCCATGGGCGGCGGTTTGGCTCTGCTGATCGCCTGCTCCTTGCTGCCGTCGGCGCTCTACCGTCGCTTCGCTTATCCGCTGCTCGCTGTGACATTCGTCGCGCTTATTCTCGTGCTCATTCCCGGCATCGGCGCCAACCGCGGCGGCGCGCGCCGTTGGATCGCGCTGGCGGGTTTTGCTTTCCAACCATCGGAATTAGCCAAACTGGCGATGGTTATTTATCTGGCTCACTCGATGGCGAAAAAAGAAGAAATGATCCAGACTTTTTCCGTTGGCGTATTGCCTCATCTCATTGTCGCCGGCGCGTTCGCCGGCGTGCTCTTGCTCGAGCCGGACTTCGGCAGCGTGTTGATACTCACCATGTTGGTCTATTCGATGCTCTTCATCGGTGGCGTGCGCGTGCACCATCTGCTCGCCACCGCGCTGATGGCGCTGCCGTTGTTAATCTACGTGATGATGAAGGCGGAGTACCGTTTGCGCCGGCTGATGTCGTTCTTGGATCCCTGGAGCGATTCCGCCGGCAGCGGTTTTCACGTCGTGCAGTCGCTCATAGCCTTTGGTTCGGGACAGCTATGGGGACGCGGCTTGGGCGAGAGCCGGCAGAAACTTTTCTATTTGCCCGAGGCGCACACCGATTTCGTTTACTCGGTGATCGGCGAAGAGCTCGGCTTGTTGGGGGCGCTGGTCGTGTTGGTCCTGTTCGGCGTGATCATCATGCGCGGTTTCCGACTCACGGCAAGGATCGAAGACCCCTTCAATCAATATTTAGCGTTCGGTCTGACCGTGTTGCTCGGGCTTCAGGCATTAATTCACATGGGCGTCGTCATGGGGTTGATGCCGACCAAGGGATTGGTCCTGCCGTTCATCAGCTACGGCGGCTCGGCGATGGTGATCAACTTGATGGAGGCGGGAATTTTGCTGGGTCTCTCGCGCCGGAGACTGTAGCGATGCGGGTGATTTTTGCCGGCGGGGGAACCGGTGGCCATCTGTTCCCCGGACTGGCGGTGGCGCGGGAGTTTCAACGGCGCGACGAGGGAGTGGACATTCTCTTTGTCGGCACGGCACAGGGCATCGAGTTTCGCGTGTTGCCTAAAGAAGGATTCAAACTGGAAACGCTGAATGTCAAAGGGATCAAAGGGCGCGGCCTGCGCGGTGTGCTCGACGCGCTTTACGGCGTGCCGGCGAGCGTGCTGCGCTCCTTAAAGATCATCAGCGAGTTTCGTCCCGACTGCGTCATTGGTTTAGGCGGCTACGCTTCCGGGCCGCTGCTGCTCGCGGGGAAATTATCAGGCGTTCACGCGGCGATCATGGAGCAAAATTTGCGGCCCGGCTTTACTAACAGAATTCTTGCTCGAATGGTCGATCGGGTTTTTACCGCGTATGCCGACAGCGAGAAATATTTCCCCGGCGCGCGCGTTATCGAAACCGGCAATCCGGTGCGCTGGCGCGGCTTGCCCAATGTAACCCGCGGCGAGAAGTTCTCACTGTTAATTTTTGGCGGCAGCGGCGGCGCGCGGCGGATTAACTATGCGGTGGTCGACGCCTTGAAACTGCTCGGCGATCTCAAATCCGGAATGGTGATTACGCACCAAACCGGACAACTGGACTACGCGGCGATCAAACAGGCTTACGCCTCGCTGCCCTTCAACGCCGAGGTGACGCCGTTTATCGATACGATGGATGAGGCCTATGGGCGCGCCGATTTAGTCGTTTGCCGCGCCGGCGCGACTACGGTGGCGGAGCTGACGGTGTTCGGCAAGGCGGCGATCCTCGTGCCTTATCCGTACGCGATCTACGATCATCAGCGCGGCAACGCCCAGGCGTTACAAGCGCGCGGCGCGGCGGAGATGATTTTAGATCGAGAGTTGACCGGCGAGTTCTTGGCCCAACGGATTCGGAGTTATTTCTCCGACCGCGCGCGCATTGAAAAAATGGCTGCGGCGGCGCGCGCCTTGGGACGGCCGGACGCGGCGGCGAAAATCGTCGATGCGTGTTATGCACTGGTGCAGGCGTAGAGTTGGGACGGCAACCAAAGTTTCATGTTGCAGAAGAAACACAAAATTCATTTCGTCGGCATTGGCGGCATCGGCATGAGCGGCATCGCCGAAGTGTTGGTGAACTTGGGTTACGCGGTGAGCGGTTCGGATTTACAACAGAGCGAAGCGACGCGGCGATTGGGGTCGCTCGGGGCGGGCATTTTCATCGGCCACCAGGAGGAAAACCTGGCCGGCGATCCGTCGGTAGTGGTGATCTCGACGGCGGTGAAATATTCCAACCCCGAAGTGCTCGAAGCGCGCCGGCGCCATATTCCAGTGATCCCGCGCGCCGAAATGCTCGCCGAGCTGATGCGCATGAAATACGGCGTTGCCGTTGCCGGTAGCCACGGCAAGACGACGACAACGTCGATGGTCGCCGCGGTGTTGAGCACGGCGGGACTCGACCCGACGATGGTGATCGGCGGGCGGGTTCACATGTTCGGCACCAACGCCAAGATGGGCCAAGGCGAGATTCTGGTCGCCGAGGCGGACGAGAGCGACGGTAGTTTCCTCTTGCTCGCGCCGGTGATCGCCGTGGTGACCAATATCGACAAAGAGCACATGGATTTTTACCAGACCATGGAACGTTTGAACGAAAGCTTTCTTACTTTCATCAACAAGATTCCCTTCTACGGGCTCGCGGTGCTGTGCATCGACGACGCCAACGTGCACGGCCTTTTGGCCAAGGTGCGCAAGCGTTTTACCACTTACGGTCTATCCGCGGAAGCGGAGTTCTCGGCGCGGCGCTTGAAAATGAGCCCGGACGGCGTCGCGTTCACCGTGCTGCGCCACGGCAAAGCGCTCGGCAAGTTGCACCTGCGCTCGCCGGGAAAACACAGCGCGACCAATGCGTCCTTTCGACCGGGTTGCCGCAGCGCTCGGCACTTTTACCGGCATTCATCGGCGCTTCGAAGTGAAAGGCGAGCCTAACGGGATTCTTATCATCGACGACTACGGCCATCATCCGGCGGAGATTCGCGCCACCATCGGCGCCATCCGCGACAGTTGGAAGCGGCCGCTGACGGTGATTTTTCAGCCGCACCGCTACACGCGCACGCGCGATCTCTTCGACGAGTTTTTGACCGCCTTCGAGGGCGCCGACCGCTTGGTGCTGACGGAAATCTACCCGGCGGGCGAAGACCCGATCGAAGGCTTCACAGGAGTCGCGCTCTATCAAGCGATCAAGCGCAAGGGACATTTAGATATCGAGTTCGTCGCCGACAAGAATCAGATCGTCGAGCATGTGACCGCGAAGTTAAACTCCGGCGACGTGGCGCTGACGCTTGGGGCGGGCGACATATATCGAATCGGCGATCAGTTGGTTGAGGCGTTGCGATGAGAAGGAGCGGCGTAATCGAGTACTGGAGCAAAGGAGTGATGGAGTATTGGCGGGATGCGGGGAGGCTCAGCACTCCGGCATTCCAGTATTCCATCACTCCAATTCGATCGTGATGTTTGCGATGGCTATAGCAAGTGATGAATCGCCACTGGTGCGAGAGCTCAAGTCGATGCCCGATTTGAAGCTAAAGCTCGCCGAGCCGTTGGCGCGTTATACGTCGATGAAGGTCGGCGGGCCGGCGGATTATTTTATCGCAGTGGAAAACGGCGCTGTGTTGGCGGCTGTGTTGCAGTTGCTCTGTCGTTTCGACATAGCGGTGTCTTTGTTAGGCAACGGCAGCAATGTGTTGGTGAGCGACCGCGGCGTGCGCGGCGCGGTGATTCGTCTCGCCGGCGAGTTTAAGAAAATTAGCTGGCAAGACGAAGGCGATTTCGTCCGGGTCCAGGTCGGCGCTGCTTATGCCGTGACCCTGCTGGTCCGCGAAGCGGCGCGTAAGGGTTGTGCTGGTTTGGAATTCGCCGAAGGGATTCCCGGCAGTGTTGGCGGTGCCCTGGTAATGAACGCCGGCGCCTATGGTTCGGAATTCGAAAGAGTCGTCGAGCAGGTTGAAGCCGTGAGCCCGACCGGCGCGCCGATCATGTTCACTCGCGCCCAGATGACGTTCAGCTATCGGGATTCGCATTTACCGGCGGGCACGGTGGCGACCCGCGTGACCCTGCGTTTGCGCAAAGCGGAAGCGGCCGAGGTGGATTCGAAGCTGCGCGCCTTGGTCGGCAAACGAAAAAGCAGTCAACCGTCGGGCTTTCCCAATTCTGGTTCGATGTTTCGCAATCCGTCGGGAGATTACGCCGGCCGGTTGATCGAGGCAGCGGGACTCAAAGGCAAACGCATCGGCCAAGCGCAGATCGCAGCGCGCCACGCAAATTTTATCGTCAACCTCGGCGGCGCCAAAGCCAAAGACGTGCGCCGGTTGATGGCGTTGGCGCAAGCGGAAGTTAAGCGGCAGTTCGGTGTCGAACTGATCGCCGAAGTGAAGCTCTTGGGCGAGTGGGAAGAGTGAGGGATCACCACAGAGGGCAGGCACAGAATAGAGGATTCGGCTTCGGAGAATTAACCGCAAAGAACGCAAAGTCGGATTGGATCTTTCACCACGAAGGACATGGTTCGACTACGCTCACCACAGACGAGCACGAAGGTAAAATTTTGGCGGACGGTACTATGGCACCATGCAGTTAAAAGTTTATCGCAAAGATAACCACAAGAAAGATTTCGGCCGCTGGCGCCGTTATCTCATACGTTTGGGACTGGCGGTCGGTTTGGCAGTCGTTGCTGGGGTGCTGTATCGGCTCAGCGGACCGATGCTGATCGCCGCCGCGTCGCTGCGCGATTTCGTCGTCGAGAATCCTTACTTCTCGGTGCGCGAGATTCAGGTGCGGGCCGGCGAGCGCGTCAGTGGCAATGAGATCGTCGCCATCGCCGGGCTGCGCCAGGGCATGAATATCTGGAAGGTCGATCCGGCGCGCATCGAAATGAAAATCGCCAAACATCCTTGGGTGCGCCGGGTGTTGGTGCATCGAGAGTTCCCGCGCCGCATTACGATTGACGTCGAAGAGCGCACGCCCAAGGCGATCGTCGCGGTTAGAAAACTCTACTACGTCGATGCCGACGGAATACCATTTAAGGAAGTTCAATCGGGTGACAACATGCATTTCCCCATGCTCACGGGACTCAGCGCCGAGGAGCTTACGGCGCCGGACCCGGGCACACGCAAGCGGATTGCGGAAGCGGTCAAGCTCGCTCAACTCATGGAGCAACGCTCTCACTCACTATCGGAGATCCATTTCGATGCGCCGGATAAAATTGTTGTTTACACCACAGGTCGTCGGCTGCCGCTGCGTATGGGTTGGGGCGATTGGGAGGGGAAGGTGGCGCGCTTGGAGCAATTGTTGACGCTCTGGAAAGGCAACGAAGAGCGGCTGGCGTCATTGGACATGAGTTATCGCGAGCAAATTGTGGCTCGGCTGCGCCGAGCGGAGAATTAACGGCGGAGGAAGCGGATAGCCGGCGATAGAAGGTTATGGCGAAGAAAAACAGCATTGTTGTCGGATTGGATATCGGAACATCGAAAGTGTGCGTCATCGTCGGCGAGATGACCGAGCACGGTGTCGAGATTATCGGGCTCGGCTCGCACGCGTCGCAGGGACTGCGCAAGGGCGTGGTGATCAACATCGAAGCGACGGTGAACTCGGTCAAGAAAGCGGTGCAAGAAGCCGCGCTGATGGCGGGCTGCGAAATTCATACCGTGTTTACCAGTATCTCGGGCGGCCATATCAAGGCTTTCAACAGCCACGGCATCGTCGCGGTCAAAAACAAAGAAGTCGCGCAGCGCGACTTGGAACGGGTCATCGACGCGGCGAAGGCGGTGGCGATCCCGATGGATCGCGAAGTGCTGCATGTTTTGCCGCAGGACTACATTATCGACGAACAGGACGGCATTAAAGAACCGCTCGGCATGTCAGGCGTGCGCCTCGAAGCCAAGGTGTACATCGTCACCGGCGCGGTGACTTCGGCGCAAAACATCGTCAAGTGTTGCAACCGCACCGGCCTCAACGTCGCCGAGATTGTCTTGGCGCCCTTGGCGGCGGCGGAAGCAGTGCTCAGCGAAGAGGAGCGGGAGTTGGGCGTCGTGCTGGTCGACATGGGCGGCGGCACGACGGATATAGCGATCTTCCACGACGGCACGGTGAAACACACGGCGGTGCTGAGCATCGGCGGCAACCACGTGACCAACGATATCGCGGCGGGATTACGTACGCCGTTTAACGACGCCGAGCGCATCAAGCAGCGCTTCGGTTACGCTAAAGCGACAATGGCGACGGCGCACGAGAGAGTCGAAGTTCCCAGCGTCGCCGGCAAGAGCCCGGGCACGGTGTCGCGCCAGATTCTTTGCGAGATTATTGAGCCGCGCCTCGATGAAATCTTCGAACTGATTCAACGCGAAATCGCCAAGTCGGGCTTTGAAGACTCGCTGGCGTCGGGCGTGGTAATCACCGGCGGCTCGATGCTTTTGCCCGGCGCGGTGGAGATGGCCGAGCGATCTTTTGGATTGCCCGTGCGCCTTGGCGTGCCGACGCACGTCGGTGGCATTGTCGACGTGATCAATAGCCCGGCCTACGCGGCTGCGGTCGGGTTAGTTTTGCACGGCATGAAGCGGCAGGAGCGCAATGTCTATCGGCCGCGTGACGACAAAATTCTCTCGAAGGTCAAACATCGCATGTCGGATTGGCTCAGTGAATTTTTCTAGACGGTAAATCAAATTTAACATTTTTGGGAGGAGGAGAATTTATGTTTGAGATAGTGGAGCAAGTGAATAGCTTGAGCGCGCGCATCAAAGTCATTGGCATCGGTGGCGGCGGTGGCAACGCGGTCAACACCATGATCGGCGGGAGACTTTCGGGGGTCGATTTCATGGTGGCGAACACCGACGCACAGGCGCTCGAGGCCAGCCACGCGCCGGTGCGCATTCAACTCGGTGGCCTGGTGACCAAAGGATTGGGCGCCGGCGCCAATCCGGAAATCGGCCGGCGCGCGGCGTTGGAAGATCAGGAAAAGATCCGCGAGTATCTCGAAGGATCCGACATGATTTTCATTACCGCAGGCATGGGCGGCGGCACCGGCACGGGCGGCGCGCCGGTCATTGCCAGATTAGCGCGCGAAGTGGGTGCGTTGACGGTCGGCGTCGTCACCAAGCCGTTTATCTTTGAAGGCAAGAAGCGTATGCGCCAAGCCGAAGAAGGTATCGAAGAGCTGAAACAATGCGTCGATACTTTGATCGTGATTCCGAACCAGCGCCTGCTTAGCATCGCGGCGAAAACCACGACGATGCTCGAAGCGTTTCACAAAGCCGACGATGTCCTGCTGCAAGCGGTGCGCGGTATTTCCGATCTGATCATCACGCCTGGCTTGATCAACCTCGACTTTGCCGACGTGCGCACGGTGATGGCGGAGATGGGCTTGGCGCTGATGGGCGCGGCGTCCGCGTCCGGCGAGAACCGCGCCATCGAAGCGGCGCAAAAGGCGATCTCCAGCCCGCTGCTCGAAGACATTTCGATCCAAGGCGCGCGCGGCGTGTTGATCAACATCACCGGCGGTCCGGATCTATGTTTGCACGAAGTGAACGAAGCGGCGTCGATGATCCAGGAAGAAGCTCATGAGGACGCCAACATCATCTTCGGCGCGGTGATCGACGAGAACATCACCGACGAAATCCGCATCACCGTGATCGCCACCGGTTTCGGCGCAGCGAAAGAGGAGAAAAAGTCGGTTCCCGCTCAGGCGGTTTCGCACGTTACGAATATCGTGAATGCCGCGGCCGTCGCTGCGACGTTGCCGAAGAATAAGAAGGTCGTGCACCTGGGCACCATCGTCGATGACCTCGACACGCCGACTTGGCAGCGTAAGAAGACGGACACTAACGAGGTTGAGACCGTGACGTTGAACAAGAACAGTTTTCAGCTCAATGCAAACCAGGAAGACGACGACAAATACGATATCCCGACTTTCTTAAGACGGCAGATGGATTAGTGAGATAGCGCTTCACAAGCACCAGTCCTCCTCGGCAGGGTCGCGTCAAAGTCGTGTCGGGCAGGAATAAAAATCTCTCTAAATCTCCCTTTACAAAGGGAGACTTTCAGAGCGTAGGATGGGTTGAGTCCTTGGGCTGGGCTCAGGATAGACTCAGCGAAACCCATCAAGCCAGTATTTTCGATAGCGCAGCGGTGTGCCGTGGGTGACACCGCCAGGGTAATCTCTTCGGCGGCCAGCGCAACGGGAAATAGCACGCCGGAAATGCGCGCGCCGTTGAGGCTGGCGCCGGCAAGGCAAGCTTTGGAAAAATCTCTGCCGCGCAGATCGGCGGCGCGCAAGTAGCTGTTGCTGAGATCGATGCCCGCGGCATCGAGTCCGCGCACATCGAGGTGGCGAAAATCGCAATCGGTAAGCTGGACGGTTGGTTTTGGCTTTTGCGCGGGTTGAACTCCTTGACGTTACCGTTGCGCAAGAGCTGAAACAATGGATCTTCGTAGCTTAGTGGTTTTAGTGCCACGATCGCTGTCTGTGCGTTTGAGCTTGACGACTCTAACGTCTGAACCACCTCATCGGCACTAATTCGCGGTTCTTAAATGTTTTTCCGAACGGTGTCTGGCGATGGCGAGCTGGATCAGCCGGTCAATCAATTGTGAATAAGAAATTCCCGTCGCCTCCCACATCTTTGGGTACATGCTGATTTGCGTGAAGCCGGGAATCGTGTTGATTTCGTTGACCAGCACCCGGCCGTTGGCTTGCACGAAAAAGTCGATTCTCCCCATGCCTTCACAGCAGAGCTTTTTGTAGACGCGCACTGCGGTCTCGCGCACTTTTTTGACGATTGCTTTCGGCAGTTTCGCGGGAATTTCCAGCCGCGCGCCTTGATCGTCGAGATATTTGGCGTCGTACGAATAGAAATCGCGATTGACAATGATCTCGCCTGGCAAAGACGCGATCGGATTGTCATTGCCGAGCACCGAGCACTCGATCTCGCGGCCGCGGATAAATTCTTCGATGACAATTTTATTATCGTAGCGAAAGGCTTCTTTGACGGCGGCGCTGAATTGGGACGGCTTGGCCACTTTGCTGATGCCCACCGATGAGCCAAGATTCGCCGGTTTGATGAACAGCGGCATGCCGAGAGTTTTTTTAACTTTGGCGAAACTCATTTTGTCGGCGCGCGTAAATACCAAAAACTTGCCGATCGGAATCTTCGCATCGCGCAGCAGCCGCTTCATCACATCTTTATCCATGCCGACCGCGGAGCCAAGCACGCCGGCGCCGACGAACGGCAGGTTGGCTAATTTCAATAACCCCTGAACCGTGCCGTCCTCGCCGAACGGGCCGTGGAGAATCGGAAAGACAACGTCAATTGAACCAAGGGAACCGAGTCCGCCAAAGCCGGCGCGGCTCGGTCGCACTATCGGAGTCGCGGTTTCGCCTGGCATGACCGCGGCAGCGTTCCTGGTATCGACGAATTCGACTTTCGACTGTTTCTTGCCGCGCAGCAGCACGGCGCCGTCGTCTAGGTGCCAGCGCCCTTGCTTGTCGATGCCGATGGCGACGACTTCATATTTCTTTTCGTCCATCGCCGCGGCGACGTTGCGCGCGGAGATGAGCGAAATCTCGTGTTCGGCGGATTTGCCGCCGAAGAGCAGTGCGACGCGGAGTTTTTTCTTCATTCGACTAATTGCGGATAAGGTCGAGGATCGATGATCGGAAGGTCGAGGATAGAGAATCGAGGATGGAGGATAGCGAATAGAGAATCGATCCTCGATCCTCCAGCTTCTATCCTCGACGGTCTTGCACCAGCTTACGACTTCTTTGCGGCGACCGGCGCTTGCTGTTCGATGACCTTTACCACTTTGCCAGGATAGGACTGCTTGTCGAATTGCAAGACGAAATATTTGGCTTTCACCGGATCGCCCTTGTTATCGAATTCAATCGACCCTGTGACTCCTTTGAATCCCTTCAGCTTGCGCACGGCCATGGACACTTCGGCGCGGGTCGGTTTCTTGCCGCCGTTGGCTTTGATCCATCCTTCCATCGCTTTGATGCCGACCAAGGTGGCGTCGTAGCCGTACATGCCGAAGGACTCAATGTCTTTGCCGAAGCGTTGTTTAAACTTCTTCGCGAAGGCGGCGGTTTCTGGATAAGCGTCCGGCGGTCCGGCGACACTGGTGTAATAGCTTCCCACCGCCGCGGCGCCGGCGATCTTGACCATCTCAGCCGAGTCCAAACCGTCCGGTCCCATGAATATCGCCTTGACGCCTTTCTCGCGCAGTTGTTTCAAGAGCAAGCCGCCTTGATGATAGATGCCGCCGAAGTAAACCAGCGCGGGATTTTTCGCTTTGAGCGGGTTGATCATCGGCGAGAAGTTGGCGCGCTCTTCCGTGCCGTCGTAGCCCAAAATATTGATGCCGAGTTTTTTCGCTTCGCTGCGAAAGTTGTCCGCGACACCTTGGCCGTAAAGTGTCTTGTCGTGAATGATGTATACCGATTTCGCCTTCAACTCTTGTGCCGCGAAGCGCGCGCCGACCGGACCTTGGACATCGTCACGGCCGCACACGCGGTTCACATTCGGATACCCGCGATCGGTAATCTCGGTTGCGGTATTGGCCGGTGAGATCATCGCCAGCATGGCGTCTTTGTAAACTTCTGAGGCCGGCAGAGCGACGCCGGAGTTAAAATGGCCGACGATCACCAAGACTTCGGGGTCGGCGACCATGTTGCGCGCGTTGGCGACACCGACTTCCGGTTTCGCTTGATCGTCTTGCGGCACGAGCACTAAATCGTAGCCCAGCGCCTTAAACGCTTTGACCGCTTCTTCAACGGCGAGCTGCGCGCCGAGTTTGATGTGCTCGCCCAACGCAGCTTGCTCGCCGGAAAGCGGCGCTTGGACAGCGATCTTGATTTTGCCTTTCTGCGCCCACGATGTGGCAGGCGCCAAGGCCACCAATGCCAATAGGAATGCTAATGATAAGCGTTTTAGCACAGCGAATGGTCTCCTTTGGTTGGAATGTTCTGACGATAACAAATAGTCAGCGAGCGCGCTATAGATTTTTACTTATTACGGGAGCGTTCTCGATTGTCCGCCGGTCAAACCAGTCGCGATGCCGCCGAAAGTGAGCGCGCGGGGATCGAGCAAGCGGTCGAGTTGGTCGCGCGAAAGCGATGTTTTCTCCGCCGCCACGTCTTTGATTCGGCGCCCCTCGGCGTAGGCTTGTTTGGCAATTTCCGCTGCTTTCTCATAGCCAAGGAGTGGATTGAGCGCAGTCACTAACACGGGATTTTTTTCGACCAGCGCGGCAATCTGGGCTCGGTTCACGGTAAAACCGTTAACCGCCTTATCCGCCAACAGTCTGCTTGCATTGGCGAGAATGTGGAGGCTTTGCAGCACATTGTGCGCGATCACCGGCAGCATCGTTAACAGCTCGAAGTTGCCGTGACTCGCGGCTATCGCGATGGCGGCATCGTTGCCGATCACCTGGGCCGCCACCATCATGACCGACTCGGGTATGACAGGGTTGATTTTGCCGGGCATTATCGAACTGCCGGGTTGCAACGCCGGCAATTCTATCTCGCCGAGTCCCGCTTGCGGTCCGGAATTCATCCAGCGCAGATCGTTGGCGATTTTCAGCAGCGCGAGCGCCAGAGCTTTCAACTGACCGCTAAGTTCTACGGCGGTGTCTTGCGCCGACTGTGCCGCGAAGTGATTTGCGCTCTCGACAAATTTTAAACCAGTCTTGAGCGAAATACGTGCGGCCACGCGCAGACCAAACGCAGGATGGGCATTGATGCCAGTGCCAACCGCCGTGCCGCCGAGCGCAAGCTCGCCCAGGCGCGGCCGAGTCGCCGTCAGGCGATCTATGGACTGGCGTATCTGCGCCGCCCAGCCGCCGATCTGTTGGCTGAGCCGGACCGGCATCGCGTCCATCAGATGGGTCCGCCCGGTTTTCACCACGTCGTCGTGAGCCTCAGCTTTGCGCAACAGCTCACCGTGTAAATGTTGAAGCGAGGGTAAGAGCTTTTGCTGTAACTCGATCATCGCGGCGATGTGGATCGCCGCGGGAATCACATCGTTGGATGACTGGCACAGGTTGACGTGATCGTTGGGATGAACGGCTGCGCCGCCGGCGATTTGTTGGGCGCGCGTGGCGATCACCTCGTTGGCGTTCATGTTGGTCGAGGTGCCCGAGCCGGTTTGAAAAATGTCGACGGGAAAATGCTCATCATGCCGTCCTTCGGCAACTTCGGCGGCGGCTTGCTCAATCGCAGACGCCAACGCGGATTCCAGCAGTCCCAACTCCGCATTTACCACCGCTGCCGCCGACTTGATGATCCCGAGGGCGCGAATGAACGAGCGCCCAAAGCGCAGCCCGCTCACCGGAAAATTCTCGATCGCTCTCTGGGTTTGCGCCATGTACAGCGCCTGCGCCGGCACGCGTACTTCACCGAGGCTGTCTTTTTC